>CADAZW010000001.1 GCA_902792555.1 uncultured Bacteroidales bacterium
ATCTGGGCATTGGCAGCCTCCTCGGAGGCAGTGGTAACCTCACCGTACCAGCTGTCGCCGTCACCGGTATTGAGATACCAGTCGTCAGCGGCATTCTGGGCATAGAAAGCATTGTCAACACCTTCCTTGGCGGTAAGCTTGAAAATGAAGTGGGCGTTGTTCTCGTCAAACTTCTCGAAGCGTACCTGGGCAGCACCGCTTGCCTGCTTGCTCTCGGGAGCAGTGTACATGGCTGCGGGAACGCCGAAGTTCTCAACGTAGCCGGCAGACTTGTTGACGAGGTAGTAGTAGCCCTCGGTAACGGGATTGAGCTCGGAAGTAACCTTTGCGTATGCAGTCTTGAGGTTGCTGATGGCTGTCATCTTCTGCTCGATGGTGCCCTCGGCAGCATCCTTGGCATCACTCAATGCAGTGTTGAATGCATCAACATTCTCGTTGCTGTAGTAGCCGGGAGCATCGCTGCCCTGAATGTCCTCATCCTCATACTGTGCGATAAGATCACTAAGCTGGCTGGCGATAGCCTCCTTGGCTGCCTCAACCTGATCGTCACTTACACTGCGGAGGAACCACACGTTCATGCCGAACTTCTGTGCCTCGGCAGAAGAGCCCCAGATGTTGAGAGTGCCGCTTACACCCTCCTTGGAACCGTTGTGGCTATTGGTGAGAGCGTAAACATAGGGATTGCCGTCGAACTTGAAGGTAAACTTACCTGCCACGCCTGCGGGCTCAAATATCTGGGCGGTAGTGGCCTCGGGAGAAGTGGAGATGGTAGTGCTATATGAACCGGCACCCTTGTTGATGAACGTTCCGTCATAGAAGTTCTGGGCATACCAGTTGCCGTTTTCATCCTCAGTGAAGTAATAGATCTGGTCGTAAGCGGCATCATCATAGTACTTCCACTTTACAAGTCCGCCATCATTGTAGAGAGCAAACATCTCTTCCTCGTCGATAACGGTGGAGGGAGCATCGCCAGTGTAATAACCGGGGCCCTTACCTGCGCTTACTATTGCGTAGTAACCCTCAACTATAGGATTAACGGTGGCTGCTGTCTCATAGGCCTCTGCCAGAGCGTCGATGGCCTTACGGATGGCAACCTTCTGCTCACCGTCGCTCAGAACGGGAACGAAGTGCCAGCGGCCGGGATAGCCATTGACAGCTGCCTCGTCGTCATAGTCGTCATCACCCTCACGCTGGATGGCGAGAGAGTTGTCGGCGCGAGCGATGCCGTAGCCCTGTACGGTAAGAGAGTGCTCCTCACCGTCGCAAATCATATAGAACTTACCTGCGCCATCCTCGATGTCAGCCAGAGTATAGGCTACAGGAGAGTCAGAGAAGATGACGTCGTTCTCGCCGGTGTTCTTGCCACCGAGATACTTGCCGTTCTCTTTATTCTGGAATGCCCAGCCAGAACCGGACTGGACAGCCTTCCACTGGTAGGCGTCGGCAGAAGCGTCAGCCATATCACCCCAGTAAACATATATGTCACCCCACTTAATAGGATAGGAATCCTGCAGGGTGGACATAGCCTTCGGCAGAGTCGAGGTGTTGCCGGAGAACTTCTTACGGTCGGATACAATGTTGTAGTAGGCTCCTTCCTCAATGTCGGAAACCTGCTTGACATCGCCACCACCAGTAGCCAGAGCCTCGGCAGCTGCACGAGCCTCATTGTAGGCGGCAACGTTGTCAGCATTGTAGTAGCCGGGATCAGTGCCGGTCACAAAGTCCTCAGTGTTGACATTGTAGACCTCAAGAGCAATCTCAAGTTCCCTGTTGATGTCATCGCCCTGAGTGGCTTCGTAGAAGAGCCACTGGGGAGCATCCTGCCAAGGCTCGAGGGCAGCATCAGTGCCGCGCTGAGTGTCTAGCTTGAACCAGTTGCCACCAATCTGCTCCTTGGCAGTGATGACATAGGCACCGTCAACGACGGCCTGGTCGTTCTTGACAGAGTTGCGAGTCTTGGTGGCAGACTGCTCGGGAGTAAGGATGGTGAACAGCTCGGCGTCCTCCAGGGTGCTGAACTCAGCGTTCATACCGGCATAGCCGAACCAGTCGTAGCCGTCGTAGCCTGACTTCTCATCGTAGTTAATATACTTCCAGTAGCCATCCTCTTCGATGGACTTGAGGGTCCAGGTCGTATTGCCGTCAACCTCAGTCTCGGTTTCGTCGAGCTGCCAGATAGCGGTGTTCTTAAGAGGATTGTACTCTGCTGCCACACCGGTGCCTGCAATGAGGTAGAGGTCGTTGACAGCATTCTTGATTACATAGGTCTTGCCGCTGACAGGAGCGGTGGGCTCAGTGGCAACCTCCCAGTAGTTGGCTGCGCTCTTAGCCTCTTCTTCCTCCTTATACTGCTCGTAGGCCTCATCGGCAGGACGGAATGCCCAAGAGACGAACCATCCGTAAGAAGTGGTCAGTGATGCGTTAGAAGCAATATTGCAGTTGGGAGAGTAGATGCCGTTGTTGTCATCATCATAAAGGACGAATGAGCAAGAACGTGCGGCCACGGTTTTTTCTGCACTATGATACCAGTAGTGATCCTTACCGGACATAATGTTAAGGGCAACCTTGTCGTCGGAAAGCGTCCAAGCATTGTCTTCTACTACGCCAAGATACTTCTCGTTAGCTACGTTCTGGAGGTAAACCTTACCATTCTCTGCATCGTACTCAACCTTAAACATCTGCTTAGGTTCAGTCTCATCGAAAGCAACCTTGGCAATACCGGTTTCAGTAGCCTCTATAACAAAGCCGCCGGGTATGCCATCGGTGCCACCGTCATACTCAGCAACGAGGTAGTAGTAGCCGTCAACGAGCGGGTTGCTCTTGGCATTGACTACTTCCATAGCACTGTTGAGGGCAGCCACTTCCGTAGCCAACTCGTCTAATGACTTGCCATCGGTTTTGTAACCTTCATAGACAGCATCACGGGCAGCCTGCAGTGCATCGTGAGCTTCCTTGCTGGTAGCCAGGCCATCAACAGAGAGCTTCTCGTTACCGAGGAGGAAAGAGCGATCTCTTGCCGGGTCATTGTCGTGATGATTAGCAGGAGTAGGTACAGCCAGAGCCTCATCAGCTGCAGCCATAAGGTCATTGAAGTCCTTCTCTGCCATATAGGCATTGTATGCCTCATCTACAGGCAGGAGTCGCCATGCGTGAGCCACATAGTCTCCAAGGTCGCTGTGGATATTCCATCCGCTACCAATCCAACGACCAGAGTACTCATGCTCAAAGGTAGATTCGCTAAAGAGACAGAAGTCAATAGCGTCGGTTACCTCGCCATAGCTCTTGTTTGCCTCAAGGTAGTTGTGTGAAGCGCGCCAAGGCACGATGTATGTGGTGAAGGGATCTGCCTGCAAAGCAAAGCTTCCCTTGTCAGAAGGATTGTGCACAGTATTGTATTCACCGAGATACTTACCCGTCTTTACGTTCTGAACGGTGAAAGCATTCTCGCCAGTCTTCTTAACTTCAAATACACAACCCATGTCAAGGCTTGTGGCAGGATCGCTCCAGTTAGCCTTGTATGCATAGTCTGCGTCATCAACGGTGCGATAGGACAGAAGCAGACCATCAAAGGCTGCATAAATATAGTAGTATCCATCCACAATCGGATTGTCGACGGGACATGCGTCATAGGCAGCCTTCAAGTCTTCGTAAGCTGCTTCTTTCTCTTCATCGGTTGCTGCGTCAGAGTCAACGACTGCCTTAGCGGCAGCCACAGCCTCCTCCAGCTTGGCCTTCTCAGGAGCAGAGATTACACCTCCGCGTTCTGTTCCCTGGAGATTGGTCTTGTAGTTCTCTGCGTCAAGCGGGGTCTTGAGCTCCTCAATAGCAGCTGCCAGCTCATTAACTAACTGCTGAGCGCTGGGGAAGAGTTCATTGTACTCCTCTTCGGTAATCTTGTGGAGATACCATACGTTTACGCCAAACTGGGCAGCCTCATTAGTGGTACCCCAGATACTGAGATCGCCAGTCTCTGCGTCAGTACCATTATGGTTGCCCTTCATGGCGTATGCATAGGTCTGGGAATAGATGGCAAACTTGCCTGTGCCCTGACCGACAGCCACGAACTTCTGGGAAGTGGTGGGTTCAGCGCTGGTGCTAACCTGCTGACCGTAGGCGGCAGTACCTGTATTGATATAGGTCTTATCAGAAACGTTGAATACATCCCAATTGCCGTCAGCGTTGGCAGTAAACTTATAGACCTCAGTCTTGTCGTCCTTGCTGTACGCCTTCCATTTCACGATTTCTCCTTCGTTGTAAAGGGCCGACTTGTCCTCATAGTTGTAAGGACCACCACTGTAGCCGGGGCCATTACCTGCGGTAGCTATGAAATAGTAACCCTCGGTGATTTCGTTAATCTCAAGGTTGGCAACGGATGCTGTGAGTGCCTTATAGGCAGCTGCCTTCTCAGCGGCGGTGCCACTCTCGGCAGCTGTCTTGGCTGTAGCCAGGGCAGCGGCGTAAGCCTCTGCGGCTGCTGTGGTGAAGGTGCCGGGATCGTTGCTACCGTTGATAGCCTCGGGCAGAGTGGCGACAACACCTGCCAGTGCGACAGCCTGCATATCGTCAACAACCTCATCGGCAACGGGAGTCAAGCTCCACGTCCACTCCTGGAACGGAGCGTTGGTGATAGTCTCGCCGTTGTAGGAATGCACATAAGACGGACCGGGTTTTTCACCATTGGGGTTGCCCTGCGGACACATAGTCCAATTGTTAGCCTTGATGTAGGCTGAACCGGTGCCGGGATAGAAGTTAAAGGTAGCGGCATAGGTAGGAGTCTGAGTGCTGTGGAATCTCTTGGTGAAACCAGGAGCACCACCGGTATAGAGACCGTTCTCTGCACTCTGCATGTACCACGAACCGTTGCCGTCAGGAGTAAGTTTGAATACATACTTCAAAGAATTGGCATCGTATGCACCCCAATAGAGGTCCATGTTTGTGTTATCAATGTACATTGCCTTAGGATCCATGCCGTTTGCGGCAATCTTGGCATTGTCATTGAAGATGGTGTAATAGCCCTCGGTAATTTCGTTCATTACAAGAGCCTCAGCAGCAGCAGCAATATTGTTATAAGCCTCAGAAATGGCTATAACGCTTGACTCCTCAGTAAGGCCAAGGGCGGTCACGTCGCTGATGGCATTCTGCAGCGGAGTAAGCGACGCCTCGGTATAGGTGCCAGGGTTAGTGCCGGCGACAAGGCCGTCAAACTGAGCCATAATATCCTGCAGCTCTGCATAGGTGTGGATGGCGCCAACCTCGGTGAATACGATGTTGGAACCTGCATCCCAGTGGTTGTTCTCAGCATACCATATTGCCAGATAACCGCCGTTGTCATTGAAGCCAGACTTCTCGTCTTCAGTGAGACGGAAGATATGATTCTGCTTGCCGTAGCCGCCTGCATTGTCCCAGTACTCATACTTGAGTTCTGCGGGAGTAGCGTCTGTGCTGGCGTAGAGCCTTTGGCCATTGCCTTTTCCGTCAATGGTGAAGGGTGCGTCGGTGCCAGCTCCGTAGTTGTAAAGGGTAAAGCCAAACGGACCGCCCACATATGCAAACAGATTATTCTCGTTAAGATCGGCAGTGTTGTCGTGCCTTACATTCTGGATTTGCTTGCTGTCGGGCAGATAGGTGCAATACTTTCCACCACGGACATCCATAAAGTACCATGTAGCATCATCAACAGATGAACTGTACTTGAACGGAACGACACTGTAGTCAAAAGTGTAAGAGGTTGTGATAACCTGGTCCTCTGTCGTACCAGTGGCAGTGGGAGTGTCAAGGGTAACACCAGGGAAACCATTGGCAAGGCTTGTGGTGTATTCCACACCATCGTCAGAGAAGATGGTCTCTGTGGCAACAACATTGTTGGCGTCATCTACTACATTCCACGTGATGGTGGGAATGTTGACTGACGCAGCAACGGCGGCATCAAGGTCACCGGCCTCCACAATGGTGAGGCGATTGCCGCCGTCCTCAGTGCTCCAACTGTCAAATTTGAAACCGCCTGCATTGTTGTTGTTCAGCGTGTTCGTACCTTGCGTGAACTTAAACACGTAGTCCCCCTCCGGGTTGTTTGCCAACTGCAGCTTAACGACGTTAGTTACAGTAGGCGCCTCAGTGAAGGAGCCCTCTGGATTGAAGAACTGGCCTTTCGCTACGTTGTAGAGAAGCCAGCCTCCCTTGTAACTGATCACGCCCCACTGGTCTGCGCCAGCCTCAGTGCTCGGAGTGCCCTTGGTGCCACAGCAGACATTAGTACCGGCTGCATTGAGCACCAACGCTCCACGAGAAGCAGTGATAGTGTACACCTTGCTATTGCTCAGTCCCGCAAGCGTGGTAACCACGTCGCCGACTGCGGCATTAGCCACGCTCCCTCCCACTAGCAGCAGGATAAGAGCGATCAGAGAAGTAAGTACTCTTTTCATTTGGTTAGTAATTTAGTTAATAAATAAGGTTAATTAAAATGTGTAAAATTCATACAATCATTATTCATCCCAACTCAAAACACCCACGCACCAAGGCACATTGGACTGGATTGGCAAAGATATAAAAAATGTTTATTGCTACATACATTTTCATACTACTTTTTTATAATTTTTCGATTATGACCAAATTTTGTTAAAGAATGCATAGGCTTTTTAAAGAAACATGCAGGCAAAGTATCGTCTCATGCGCGCGCGTACACGATTATAGTAATAAGGTATTTAAATTGCCACTAAGCCCGCCATAAGACCCTTTTGTTATGCCTGACAAAAAAATTACTGCGAAATAATGGTGTCTTTTATATAAGTAATCATTTTTTTTGTCTATATTTGCATTCCAGATATTTACAACAAAAATCTGGAAATGCACGATAAGCTTCAGGGCGCAAGCCTTAGATTGATGAACAGGAGCAACGGCGTGAGCTTATACCGCCTTGACTCTCCGCAAGTTACCAACCAATATTTCATCGTCAGCAACGTCAACTCACAGCGGTTGCTGATGCACCCGGAAGAGGTAGGATTCCAAACCTATCTCGACACCCTGCCGTCAACGGTAGAAGCGCTGAAGGCTATAAAGGAATCGGCCTCTGTCCCACCCTCCCTCGACATACTTACCATCCTGCGCGGCGGCCTTAACTACCCCGTGGAAGAAGCATGCCACAGGGCCGGCATCCAGGTCAACAACATGAATTTCCTCTCCTGTGAGCGCATCATCGAAAACAAGCAGATTCTAGGTCTGCAAATCAAATATCAGAAATACAACATCGTTGACAACGGCACAATTCTCATTGGCGACATAGTGGCCACAGGCGACACTCTGAAAGAGTGCTTTGAGTATGTCATCAACAAGTATCGCAAGCGCGGCGCCAAGCTGAGGCGCATCATCTTCTTCACCATCGGCGGCACCCGAGCCTTTGACCTAATGGAGGGATTCACAGAGCGGCTGCGCAAGGAGTGGCCCGATTTTGAGGGATTCACATGCTTCTTCTACGAGGGCATCTTCTCCGTTTACAAGACTAAAGGCGTAACGGGGGTCAATGTGCCCAACATCGACTTCTACTGGCACGATTCAGTGCTCACGCCCGAATATCGCCATGCCGTGCTTCAGCAAGACAACGTACTCTTTGAGAAGTGTATCATCTACGACGGCGGAGCACGCCGCTACGAGATTCCCGAGCACTACCACGAGGCCATGGAGTACTGGCGCGACATACGCATCGCTGCCGACCACACACAGATGAAAGCCTTTGTGGATGAGAAGATTGGCTATCCCTCGCCTCAGACTTTTGAGCAGTGGCTCAACATCAATCACTATTGCGAAGACTCAGCCCCGATACAGACGCTTGAAAAGCTCTACCAAGAGGAAGAGGCCTTCCGCCAGCGCAGCTACAATCGCAACCTCAAGCACATCGCCGAGGTAAGGCTGGCCGAGATTGAGGCAGCACTGAGCAAATATCTTTAACCCACAACCATTAACCCGTCCAGCACATCGCCAGTAGCGACCATAGCGCCGCCCAGTTACCTGCGCGGGCCAACCCCCGGACCTGTCAACAAAATTCAAACATCAAACACAATACACTATGAGCAAACAGAAAACAGACGTCGACTTTCAATCGTCAGCAGTAAGCAGAGATGCTCGCAGGAGCAACCTCACCATGTTTATGATCATGATGGGCTTCACTTTCTTCTCCGCCAGTATGTGGGTAGGCCAGAACCTCGCCCAAGGACTCAATTTCACCGACTTCATCCTGGCAATGCTGTTGGGTGGCATCATCCTCGGCGCCTACACCGGCACACTGGGCTACGTGGGTGCCAAGACCGGTCTCAGCCTTGACCTTCTGGCAGTACGCAGCTTCGGCACCAAGGGCAGCTACCTGCCTAGCGCCATGATCAGTTTCACCCAGATGGGTTGGTTTGGCGTAGGCCTTGCCATGTTTGCCATCCCTATTGCCAAGGTTGCCTTCGGTGAGAGCATGACCGCCACCTACATAATGGTAGCCATTGCCGGCGTATGTATGACAGCCTCGGCCTACTATGGCATCAAGGGCCTCACAATCATCAGCTATGTAGCTGTGCCATGCGTGGCCATCCTTGGCACCGTGGCTATGATCATGGCCATCACTCAGGGCGACCGCGGCCTGGCAGAACAGTTTGAGCAGGGCGAGAAGACCTTAGGCGTGATTGCCGGAGCGGGCCTCGTGGTGGGCAGCTTTGTCAGCGGTGGTACCGCCACCCCCAACTTTGCCCGATTCTCCAAGAGCAGCAAGGCTGGCTGCATCATCACCATTCTCGCCTTCTTCCTCGGCAACAGCCTCATGTTCCTCTTCGGTGCCGTCAGCTCCGTATATGTGGGAGGCAACGACATCTTCGACGTGATGATCAACCTCAACCTCTTCTACGTTGCAGTGCTCGTGCTGGGTCTTAACATCTGGACCACCAATGATAATGCCCTCTACTCCACAGGCCTCGGCCTTGCCAATATATTCAAGCTCAACAAAAAACTCATGGTGCTGCTGAGTGGTATCATCGGCACCGTCGCTGCCGTTTGGCTCTACAATAACTTCTGCGGATACCTCAACATCCTCAACTGCACCCTGCCGCCAGTAGGTATCATCCTCGTGCTGGGCTATTTCCTCAACAAGGAGGACTATTCTGAGCAGTCCGACGCCAAACCCAAGACTGTGGTATGGGGCGCCGTGCTGGGCGTAGTGCTGGGCGCTGTGGTTGCCAACCTGCTCCCATGGGGCATCCCCTCCATCAACGGTATGCTGGTAGCCGCTATTTGCTACCTCGCAGGATGGAAGATGACCAAGAAATAACACACTCATAGAGAGAATTCTATCCTAATCCTGACTTAGAATTATAACGAACTTCCTTGCAGAAATTTATCAGAGATTGTTTAAGGTCCAGAGAAAACGGAATATGTCCTCAATACTCATATCCAATCTGGCATTTTCTGATAAATTTCTGCATTTTTCGTTTTGTTGACTGGTATGATATACAACTTCGACAAGCACATAGAACGCACGGGCACCGACAGCCTCAAATACGACGTGCTCTTCAATCAGCTGGGGCGCAGCGACGTCACACCACTGTGGGTGGCTGACATGGACTTTGAGACCCCGCCTTTCGTGATGAGAGCCATCCGGGAGCGGCTGGAGCAGCAAATTCTGGGCTACACCCTACCCCCCGACAGATTCTACCATAGTGTAATCAACTGGATGAAGCGCCGCCACAGCGTAATCCTCAAAAAGGAGGACGTCCATTTCCTACCGGGCATTGTGCCTGCCATCCACCATGCCATCTGCGCCCTTACCGACAAGGGCGACAAGGTGCTCATCCAACCACCGGTATACCACCCCTTCGGTCATATAATAGATGTCAACGAACGCATTCGCGTGGAGAACCCTCTCCATGTGGTGGAAGGACGTTTTGAGATAGACTTTACCGACCTGGAGCAGAAGTTGCCGGGATGCAAGATGATGATTCTCTGCAATCCTCATAACCCTGGCGGCACAGTGTGGGCTACAGAAGTGCTGCAGCGCGTGGCCCGTCTGTGCAAGCAGCACGGTGTAATAGTGCTGAGCGACGAGATTCACTCCGACATGACACACCATGCCTACCGCTACACGCCCTTCGTCAGCACATGCCCGGAAGCACGCGACATCACCATCGCCATGAATGCTCCGAGCAAGGCTTTCAATATGCCTGGCATAGTGGTGTCCTACTGCTACAGTCTCAGCCCCACCCTGCGCCAAAAATTCTACTCATTCCTCGACCAGGCCGACGTAGCCTTGGGCAATATCTTTGCCTACGGATGCCTTGAGGCATGCTACACTGCTGAGGGTGAAGACTGGCTCAACCAAATGCTCGATTACGTGCATGGCAACATCCAGGCTGTTAGCGACTTCCTCAGCCGCCACTGCCCGATGATCAAGCCCATGCAGACCGAAGCATCTTTCCTCGTTTTCCTCGACAATAGCGCAATGCCTTTCTCCACTCCCGAAGAGCTGCAGGCGTTTTATCTTGGACAGGCCGGCCTCTACCTCAACGAAGGGCAGACCTTCGGCAAGGAAGGCGCCAAATTCATGCGCCTCAACGTGGCCCTGCCGCGTGCCGAACTGACTGCCGCACTACAAAAACTGCGTAAAGCCTATGCAGAAATAGGTAAATAATTGATATTTACAACACATATTTCCTACTTTCCGAAAAAAAGTAGTAACTTTGCCTTTCAACACATCCATTTAAGATCTTAGCCTTATGTTTAGCAAAGATATTTACATCATGCGCCGCAAGGCCCTGGCCGACAAGGTGGGTAGCGGACTCATCATCATCCTGGGCAACAACGAGAGCCCGGCTAACTATCCCAACAACTGCTACACCTTCCGCCAGGATAGCAGCTTCCTCTATTTCTTCGGTGCCCAGCGCGACGGCCTTGCCGGAGTAATCGACGTTGACAATGATGCAGAATACTTCCTTGGCGACGATATTGACATCGACGACATCGTTTGGTACGGCTCCGTCGACAGCGTTAGCGACATGGCCTCCGCAGCAGGAGTGAAGGAGAGCGCGCCCTTTGGCAAACTGAGCCAACTGGTAGAGGCCGCCAAGGCCAGCGGACAGGATATCCATTTCCTGCCGCCCTACCGCCACGACAACAAAATACTGCTGCAAGAGCTGCTGGGCATAAAGCCCGCTGAGCAGAAGGCCGCCGCCTCGCTCAAGCTCATCAAGGCCATCGTTGACCTCCGCTCCACCAAGAGCGACGAGGAAATCAAGGAGATAGAGCGCGCCTGCTCCATCGGCTTCAAGATGCACACTACAGCCATGAAGCTGGCACAGCCCGGAGTGACCGAGCATTTCATTGGCGGCACCATCGACGGAATTGCACGTTCACTAGGCAGCAAGGTCTCATTTGCGTCCATCGTCACCATGCATGGCGAGATTCTCCATGGCGCACCCAAGATGAACTATCTGGAGGCTGGCCGCCTGCTGCTGGTTGACGCCGGCGCCGAGACTGTCAACAACTATTGCTCCGACCACACCCGCACCACCCCCATAAGCGGCAAGTTCACCCACCGCCAGCGCGACATCTACACCATTGTGGAGCAAGCTCACGACCTCGCCCTCGGCATGGCCAAGCCCGACGTCAAATACTACGATGTCCACATGGAGGTATGCCGCCACATCACCAATGGCCTTAAAGACCTCGGCCTGATGAAGGGCGACACCGAGGAGGCTGTGCAGGCAGGCGCCCATGCCCTGTTCCTGCCCCACGGACTGGGCCACATGATGGGCATCGACGTCCACGACATGGAAGACCTCGGCCAGATATATGTAGGCTACGACGACGAGATACAACCCTCCTCCCAGTTTGGCACCGCCAGCCTGCGCATGGGCCGTCGCCTGCAGAAGGGATTCGTAATCACCGACGAGCCAGGCATCTATTTCATACCCGACCTCATCGACTACTGGAAAGCCAACAACATCAACACCCAGTTCCTCGACTTCGATGCAATCGAAAAATACAAGGACTTCGGCGGCATCCGCATTGAGGACGACCTGCTCATCACTGATGAAGGCGCACGATTCCTCGGCAAGGACATCATTCCCTATCATGCCGACGACGTGGAGAAATACGTGGCAGAATTCCACTATTAGGAAATAATCCCTCTGAAGAACAAAAACTATCGGCTCAACCACTTAACAGCTAAAAAACCAGATAACCAAAACATAACAAATTACTATGAAGATCACCAAACTCTTTGCGGCCATGATAGCCGCAGCCGCGCTCATCAGCAGCGCCCCCGTGATGGCAGACGATGCCGACACCACCAAGTTCACCGTTGTAAAGGAAATCCCCGTCACCTCCGTCAAGGACCAGCACCGCTCTGGCACCTGCTGGGCTTTCTCCAGCCTCGGATTCCTGGAGGCCGAAATCCTGCGCAACACCGGCAAGACCTACGACCTCGCTGAGGCCTACGTAATCTACAAAACCTACATCGACCGCGCCGTAGCCAACGTCAGGATGCATGGCGACGTAAGCTGGTCGCAGGGCGGCAGCTTCTACGATGTCCTCTACTGCCTCAAGAATTACGGCATGATGCCAGAAAGCGCCGTCACCCCCGCCGGCAGCCTCTATGGCGACACTCTATTCAACCACTCTGAGCTGGAGAAGGCCGCACAGGGCTACCTCGGAGCCTTCACCGGCCCCAATGCCAAGGTCAATACCATCTCCAAGTGCTGGCAGAAACCCTTCGAGGCCATCCTCGAGGCATACCTCGGCCCCATGCCCGACACCTTTGAGTATGAAGGCAAGACCTACACCCCGCAGACCTTCGCACAGAGCCTCGGAGTCAATGCCGACGACTACGTGAGCCTCACCTCCTTCACCCACCATCCCTTCTACACCCAGTTTGCCGTTGAGGTGCAAGACAACTGGCGCTGGGGACTGAGCTACAACCTGCCCCTCGATGAGCTGATGGAGACCATGGACAATGCCATCATGAATGGCTATACCGTTGCATGGGGTGCCGACGTTAGCGAAAAGTATTTCAACCGCAACAGCACCAGCATCGCCTCCGTTCCCGCCGATGCCAAGAACACCAGCACCGAGGGCAGCGACCAGGAGCGCTGGATTGGCAAGTCAGCCGAGAAGAAAGATGCCTTCAACTCATCCGACGAGAAGACCATCACCCAGGAGCTGCGCCAGGAAGGCTTCGACAACTGGGAGACCACCGACGACCACGGCATGCTGCTCTATGGCATTGCCAAGGACCAGAACGGCAAGGAGTACTACATGATGAAGAACTCCTGGGGCAAGTACGGCAAGTACAAGGGATTTGCCTACATCTCCAAGCCCTACGCAGCCTACAAGACCATCAACATCGTGGTCAACAAGAAGGCTGTGCCC
Source organism: uncultured Bacteroidales bacterium (assembly GCA_902792555.1). Taxonomy (GTDB): domain Bacteria; phylum Bacteroidota; class Bacteroidia; order Bacteroidales; family Bacteroidaceae; genus UBA6382. Next base: position 13,393 of record CADAZW010000001.1, read on the forward strand.
AAGCACATTGCAAAGGCCATCGGCCTCAAGTAGGAACACATACACCAATCCCCCATACAAAAGGAGGAGTGCCCCACCCTGGGCGCTCCTCCTTATCGTTTACATAAGTTGACTTCCCGTTAAATCTTTCTCTCTTTTATTTAACTTATAGCCCATTTACGGCTTTTTAACGTATGAGTTTAGGGCTGTATTCAGAAATTTGTCGTACCTTTACACGTCAAATTAGGGGTAATGTGCCCCTGCACTGACGCGCAGCCCCCTCGCAGCGCTGCATCCGGCGACGAAAATAATATAAAAATAATATATAATGAGCTACAAATGGAAGCTACAATCTCTCACCCCTCAAACCAAGGAAGCAGCTAAGCTGCTGACTGACGAGATTGGCATCAACCCAATCCTCGGACCTATCCTGATGAGGCGCGGCGTCCGCACTCCCCGCGAGGCGAAGAAATTCTTCCGCCCGCAGCTGACCGATCTGCTGGACCCGTTTGAGATGAAGGATATGGACAAAGCCGTTGACCGCCTCAACCGCGCCATCGGCATGAAGGAGAAAATCCTTGTTTACGGAGACTACGACGTGGATGGCTGCACAGCCGTCACCTTGGTCTACAAGTTCCTCCACGAGTTCTACTCCAATGTGAGCTATTACATCCCCGACCGTCTGGATGACGGCTACGGCATCAGCTTCAAGGCCATCGACCGCGCCGTCAGCCTTGGAGTGAGCGTCATCATCATCCTCGACTGCGGCATCAAGGCAAACGAAGAAATCAAGTATGCCGCCAAGTTCGGCATCGACTTCATCGTCTGCGACCACCATGTGCCCGACGACGAGCTGCCGCCGGCCTATGCCATCCTCGACCCCAAGCGCAAGGACGAGACCTATCCCTACGGCGACCTCTCAGGCTGCGGCATCGGATTCAAGCTCATGCAGGCCTTTGCCCAGAACAACGGCATCGAGTTCGGGCGGCTCGTACCCCTGCTCGAGCTATGCGCCGTCAGCATAGCCGCCGACCTGGTGCCAATACTCGGCGAGAACCGCATACTGGCCTACCACGGGCTCCGGCAGCTCAATGCCAACCCCAGCGTAGGACTGCAAGCCATCATACAGACCTGCGGACTCAGCGGCAAGGAGATAGGCATCACCGACGTCATGTTCCGCATCGGACCGCGCATCAACGCCTCAGGCCGCATACAAAACGGCGGCGAGACCATCGAGCTGCTCATTGAGCGCAACCTTGACGAAGCCATCGCCAAGGCCAACACCATCAACAATTACAACGAGGCCCGCAAGGACATCGATAAGCAGATGACCGAGGAAGCCAATGCCATTGTCAATAAGCTCACCAACCTGGAGGACCGCCGCAGCATAGTCGTCTACAATAAGGAATGGCATAAGGGCGTCGTAGGCATCGTAGCCTCGCGCCTCACCGAGCTTTACTACCGCCCCACCATCGTGCTGGCACTTGACGACGACGGCAACCTCACCGGCTCGGCACGCTCCGTGGCTGAATTTGACATTTACTCCGGCATCGAGAGCTGCAAGGACCTCCTCCAGAACTTCGGCGGCCACACCTACGCCGTAGGCCTCAGCCTGCGCGAGGAGAACGTCAAGGAGTTCATACGCCGCTTTGAGAAATACGTGGAGGAGCATATAGAGGAAGAGCAGACCGAGGCCACGCTGAGCATCGACGCCGAGCTCAATTTCTCCGACATCACTCCCCAGCTCTACGCCGACCTCAAGAAACTGCGCCCCTTCGGCCCGGAAAATCCAGAGCCACTCTTCTGCACAAACAATGTCTATGACTACGGCACCAGCAAGGTCGTAGGACGCGGCCAGGAGCACATCAAGCTGGAGCTGGTGGACAACAAGTCCAACAATATCCTCAACGGCATCGCCTTCGGCCAGAGCAGCCACGCCCGCTTCATCAAGACCAAGCGAGCCTTCAACATCTGCTACACCATAGCAGAGAATATCTACAAACACGGCGAGATACAACTGCAAATTGAAGATATCCAACCTGCCGACCACGAATAGCGAGCCTGCATCCTCACTCTCCCTGGAGCAGCTCTCCCTCGGTATCCTCAAGCAATATTGGGGCTACACATCCTTTCGCGGCATACAGCAGCAGATCATCAGCAGCATATGCAGCGGCCGCGACACCCTGGGCCTCATGCCCACCGGCGGCGGCAAGAGCATCACCTTCCAGGTGCCGTCGCTCATGATGGATGGAGTATGCATCGTCATCACACCCCTCATAGCCCTGATGAAGGACCAGGTGGCCCACCTGCGCGACCGCGGCATCAAGGCCACAGCCGTCTATTCCGGCATGTCGCGCCAGGAGGTGCTCACCGCTCTCGACAACTGCATCCTCGGCGGCTACAAGTTTCTCTACATCTCTCCCGAGCGTCTTACCAGCGAACTGTTTCAAGTCAAGCTCGCCCACATGCACGTCAACTTCGTCACCGTTGACGAGGCTCACTGCATCTCCCAGTGGGGCTACGACTTCCGCCCCTCCTATCTCAACATCTCGCTCATCCGCAAGCTCAAGCCCGAGGCCCCACTGCTTGCCATCACCGCCACCGCCACGCCCCGAGTGGTGGACGACATCCAACAGCAGCTCCAGTTTCGCCAGCCGTGCGTCATGCGCATGAGCTTTGAGCGAAGCAACCTCAGCTATATAGTGCGCGAAACCAACAACAAGGAGACTGCACTCATCCAAATCCTGCAGCAGACCGAGGGTTCCACCATCGTCTATACGCGCAACCGTGAGCAGACAGCCGAGATAGCAAAATCCCTCGCCAGCCACGACATCAGCGCCCTCCACTACCATGCCGGCCTTGAGAATGCCGACAAGGACACCCGCCAGCAGCTGTGGCAAGACGGCCTGGCGCGGGTAATGGTCTGCACCAACGCCTTCGGCATGGGCATCGACAAGGCCGACGTGCGCCAGGTCATCCACGTAGGAGTGCCCGACAGCATCGAGGCATATTTCCAAGAGGCAGGCCGCGCAGGCCGCGACGGCAAGCCGGCACAGGCCATCCTGCTCAAGAGCCCCTACGACGTAAGCACCCTGCGCCGGCACATCGACGCCGCATTCCCCTCCAAGCAGTTCATACGCGAAGCCTATCAGAACATCTGCTACTACTACGAGCTGGCCGTGGGCGACGGCAACGGGCTGTGCAAGGAGTTTAACATCAACGACTTCTGCCGCGTCTTCCACTATTTCCCCCTGCCCCTGCTCAGCGCCTTCCGCATACTGGAGCACGCAGGCTACCTGCGCTATGCCGACCCCGAGGACAGCCAGTCGTGCGTCAAGATTATCCTTGACAAAAACGAGCTCTACCGCTTTCAGCACCTGCCCCAGCAGTGCGACCAGGTGCTACAGGCACTCATGCGCAACTACAACGGCCTCTTTGCCGACCTCATGCCCATTGAGGAGGTGCTGCTTGCACAGCGCACCAAGCTCAGCGCGGGGGAAGTCTATCAGGCGCTCATCACCCTCAGCAACTTCGGCATCATCCACTATATCCCCTTCAAGCGCGTGGCCCATATCACCTTCATGCAGAGTCGCGTGGATACCGACGAGGTCGCCTTCTCCAACGAAGTCTATGAGCACCGCCGCATGGAGCTGGTGCAGCGCGTGCAGGCCATGATTCGCTACATCACAGCCCAGTCCACCTGCCGCAGCAGACTGATGCTCGAATATTTCGGACAGACCGACGCCGCCGACTGCGGTCACTGCGACGTATGCCAGGCCAACGGCTATCACCGCCACGCCACCGACACCGCCCACACCGAGCAAGCCCAGCAGGCCGTAATAGCACTGCTGCAGGACGGCAAGCCACACCCTCATACAGAGATAAAGGCACTGCCCATCTCGCCCGACGCACTACGCCAGGCCATAGAAACCCTCATGGCCGAAGGCGAGATAATCTACCGCGACGGGCTGTTCACAATAGCATAGCCCCAACCCAACAATAAAAAACCTGCAACTGCCACTATAGTCCCTATAATTCCTATAGTCCCTATAAAAAATAAATCCATGCTCCCCATCATCTTCACCGACAATGCCGCCCGGCAACTGGGCTCCATCATAGCAGCCACCCCCCACGACAGCCTCTTCATCCTCTGCGATGAAAACACCGCCCGCCTCTGCCTGCCCAAGATTCCGGACACTCAGGCTTTCAAGCTCATCACCATCCCCTCCGGCGACACCAGCAAGACCCTGCAGAGCCTCACCCATGTGTGGCAACAGCTGCAGGAGGGCGGCGCCACGCGCCACTCTCTCCTCGTCAACCTGGGCGGCGGCATGGTCACCGACCTCGGCGGCTTCGCGGCCAGCACCTTCAAGCGCGGCATCACCTTCATCAACATCCCCACCACCCTCCTCGCCATGGTCGATGCCTCCGTGGGCGGCAAGACCGGCATCAACTTCGGCGGACTCAAGAATGAGGTGGGCGTCTTCAGCAATGCGCAGCAGGTAATCATCGACACCCAGTTCCTTAGCACCCTCGACCGCGAGAACCTCCTCTCCGGCTATGCCGAGATGATTAAGCACGCCCTCATCAACTCCGTCGATGAGTGGGCAGAGCTCCTGTGCTATGTCCCCGACAGCAGCAACCTTGCCCCCCTCGGCCCGATGCTGAAGACCAACATCCAAGTCAAGGAGCGCATAGTGGAGGCTGACCCCCACGAGCAGGGACTGCGCAAAGCCCTCAACCTCGGCCACACCGTAGGTCACGCCCTCGAGAGCTTCGCCATGGCCGCCGGCCGCCCCGTGCTCCACGGCTATGCCGTAGCCTGGGGCCTCGTCTGCGAACTCTACCTCAGCGCCATCAAGACAGGCTTCCCCACCACGCCGCTGCGCCAAACAGCCGCCTACATCCGCCTCCACTACGGCCAGCCGGCCATCGAGTGCAAGCACTACGACCAGCTACTGGAGCTCATGACCCACGACAAGAAAAACACCGGCAGCAGCATCAACTTCACCCTCCTGGCTGACATCGGCTCACTGCGCCTAAACCAGACCGCCACCCGCGACGAAATCTTCGAGGCCCTCGACTTCCTCCGCGACGGATGCTAAACCATGTTATTTCACGATTTTACAATTTCACAAATTACAATTTACAACATAGTAAGTCCTGGGACGGAAATTCGTGAAATTCGTAGTTATTTCTTAGACACAAATCATCACAAAAAATCCGTTAATTTTCATAGATAATTCGTGAAATTCGTGAAATTCGTAGTAAAAATTTCTGATAAATTTCTGATAATTTCTTTCAATCCGTTTCTTCCGGATCTGGCAATAAATTTCAACTCTCAAATTTCAAATTTCAAATAATTGAAAGTTCTCCTCAACAATATATTCCCCTTTGGCAGCTACATAGCCATCAATCTGTTTGGATTGGTGCTGAGCCGCCGCCCGCTGAGCAAGGTGGAGCGCAACCATGAGTACATCCATACCCTGCAGCAGCGCGAACTCCTGTGGCTGGGTTTCTATATATGGTACGGCATAGAGTGGACCGTCCGCCTCATCGCCACCCGCAGTACCAAGCGCGCCTATTTCTCCATCTCCTTCGAGCGAGAGGCCTACGCTCACCAAGGCGACCTTGACTACCGCCACCATCGCCCCTTCTGGGCATGGAGAAAATGCCTGCGCAGCAAGAGCAATCCTTAGTAGAAACAAAATAATCGCGTCGAAAGTGGTTGTTTCGGCGCGATTAGATTTCGTTTCGGCGCGATTAAATTTCGTCTTGACGCGATTATTTTCCGTCCCGACGCGATTAAATTTCGTCCCGACGCGGATATTTTTAGTCTTGACGCGTATTTTTCTGTTCTCCTCGCGATAAGGATTTTCCTCCTCAGCTTACGCGATTCAGTGGATGCTGAACAGTGTATGTTCCTCGCTAAGCTGCACGCCATAGAGCTGCTGAATCAGGGGGAGGAGCAGACAGCCGTTGGGCATGGCGCTGACATTGACGTGCGTCTCCTTGAGATTAAAGGTCTTCTGCAGCAGGTTGCGCTTCTGGGTGGCGTCGCGCAGGGCGAGTGTCTCATCCACGTTAAACCAGCTGACGACTATATTGTTGCGCGCAATGAAGCGGTCGTCATAATAGATACCCTCTCCAGTAAGGCGGAGCAGCTTGCTCTTCTTCAGAGGGAATACCACCTCGTTGACGGTCTCCACCTGCTGCACCATGAGCGGCACGCAGATAGATTCCCACTGGCGTTCAACGGCCTTGACGGCATACCAAATCCAGGTGAAATGCCCGGCCTTGTCAGACTCGTTGTAGTAATGGCCGGTCAGTTTGAGCAGGGTGTTGCCCGTTGCATCGAGCAGCTCAAGGGTGCGCAAGGTGCGCTTGTAGTCGTTGGCTTTCTCGTTGTCTCCATTGTCAGCGCGGTACCGGCGCTCCTTCCTGCTCACCACGCTGTTAACCTGCTCCCAATAGACGGTGCGGAACTTGGTGACGGCTCCCGAGGAGCGGCCATAGCGCTCCCACTGCACGCCCTCGCGGCAGACAAAGATGCGCTGGCAGCGCCGTGAGGAGCTGAGGAGGATGAAATAGACGATTATCTCGCCCAGCACTACGGCGGCAGCTATCAGCATGTCGGTGGCGGTGAAGCCCTGCCCCTGAGGGGGATTGCAGAGCAGGTAGATGCCGCCGCCCACGGTGAGCAGCACCACGAGGCCCCAGGCGATGAGGCAGCCGCGCGAGCGGTCGGCCCTATTGTCGTAGGCCTCTATCACCTCGCCCAGATGAGTGTCGGCCAACAGGGGCGACGGCTCGGCAAGGGTGTATTTGCTATGGTTGGACGATGCCATGCTTCCTCCTTTTTACCTCCCCACCCAGACGGGACGCACGGAGCAGCCGAAGTAGCGCTCCTTGAAGGCGGGCTTATACATATTGGTGAAGCCGTCCCAATGGAAGGCGTAGGCTGCGGCGTTGTCGGTGGGATAGAGATTGGCCGTCCAGTAGTAGCCATTGGCGTGGCCGGGGGTGACGGAGCGGATATTCTCTATGTAGCGGTCGCCGGCGCAGGGCATGAAGATTTTGTTGCCGTTGATATTGGAGATGAACCATACTCCCTCGCAGCCCTCCACTGTCTCGCGCTTGGTGGTGCAGTTGTCGATGAGCTCCTCGGCCTCGGCCTTGCTGGGCATGCGCCAGTCAGGTCCCCACTGCACGGTGGCTATGTCCACGCGGGTGTGGCCGATGTAGGTGGTGTCGGGGCGCGACATAGGATAGTAGCGGTTGTTCGACTCGGTGTGGTAGCCCGTGGCATCGCCCCACCCATAGAGGCCGCCAAGGTCATAGGGAGTGGCAGCGCCCACGTTGCGAGTGGCCCACTTGAGGCCGGAGGGCAGGCCGAGGTCCACCCACTCATAGTTGCCGTACTGCGGACTGATGATTGTGCCGGGGTCAACCTGCTCACCGCCGCCCATCTCGGGGTCGGGGGTGTAGGCCTCGTCGTTGTCGGCCCAGAAGTCACTCATCTGCAGGTTTTCATTGTCGCTGTCGTAGTCGCGAGCATTGGTGCCGGCCTGGCACATGGCATTCATGGCATTGTCCACATAGTCGCCCTCGATGGCGGGAGTCTGCGGATTGATATTCAGCACCGGCAGTACGGCGGTGGTGCCGTCGTCATAGGTAACCACGTAGCTCATGTCGGCCACGAAGCCGATGTTGTAGGTCTGCTCCTTGTCATAGTCGGAGCGCGAGTCGTAGTTGAGGGTGAAGCCTATGTCGGTATTGTCAGTGGCAGAGGTGGCCATGGGGTAAGCCACGCCGTAGGGCCGGCTGGCGGCGCTGAAGTCCTTGCTCCACACGGGGCCGGTGATTTTCTCCTTCACCACCTGGTTCTTATCATCAATGTAGGAGATGGTCAAGTCGGCCACCTTGAGCATATCGTCGCTGAAGGAGACAGAGTACTTCTTCTCGACGCCGGTAACGATTTTCTTGTCGCCGTTGATGATGATGTTGTAAATCTCCACTACGTCGGCACTGTTGACGCTGTTGTCATTGTTAACATCGCCGCGCTTAACCTGTGCGCTCGCGGCTGCACATGCCATAATCATGGCAATCAAAAGAATCCTTTTCATATCGTTGGTTTTTAACTTATTTCTTAAAATCTCTACAAAGATAAAAACTATTTTTGAAACAGCCGCACTATTGTTTTGAAAAATAGGTAAAACACGAAAAAAGATACGCTTCACTCCTGCATGGAATACCATTCCTCAGCATCAGGAGCGAAGCGTATCGGTGAGAATATTACTCTGCTTATCTGCCTAAATCTGCTCCAGCAGCTTGACTACGAAGTTGTAGTACTTGGCCACGGAGGGGATGTTGCAGCGCTCGTTGGGCGTGTGGGGCGAGCGCAGGGTGGGCCCGAAGCTCACGGCGTCCATATTGGGATAGACGGTCTTGATGACTCCGCACTCCAGGCCGGCGTGTACCACGGTAATCTTGCAGTCCTCGCCGTTAACCTCCTTGTAAACACGCTCGATGGTCTTGACCACGGGCGAGTTGACATCGGGCTGCCATGCGGGGTAACGGCCGCTGTAGCTGACGGTGAACCCGCCGAGCTCAAGGGCTGCAGTGGCTGAGGAGGCGAGCTCGTCGAGCTTGCTGTCCATGGAGCTGCGCACCAGCACATCGGCCTCGGCCTTGCCGTCGGCCACCTTGACGATGCCAAGGTTGCAGGAGGTCTCAACGATGTCGGGAATGGAAGGAGTCATGCGATAGACTCCGGCATGCACGGCGAGCACACTGTTTACTATGGCCTTGGCCACGGCGGCGGGCACGGCCTGGGCAGGAGTTTCCACTACCTCAGCGGTGATAGTGATGGCCTCCTCAATACCGGCATACTCATTATTATATATGTCCTGCCACTTGGCAGCCACAGCGGTGAGGCCCTCGGCGCACTTGGAGCAGCCCACCACGAAGACGATATTGCCGAACGAGGGGATGGCATTGCGCATATTGCCGCCCTCCCATGAGGCGATGGCAGCGCCGTTGGCCAGGGCCTCCTTGGCGATGTTAGCCAGCAGCTTGTTGGCATTGGCGCGGCCCTCATTGATTTCGAGGCCCGAATGGCCGCCCTTGAGGCCGCTGATGCTGACCTTGACGGCCACCTTGCCGGCTGCCACGGCCTCGGGGGTGTAGTCCTGAGTGGCCACCACGTCCATGCCGCCGGCGGAGCCGATAACAAACTCGCCCTCGGTCTCATTGTCGAGGTTGAGCAGGATATCGCCCTTCAGGGTGCCTGCCTTGAGATTGTTGACACCATACATGCAGGTCTCCTCGTCAACGGTGAAGATGGCCTCCAGCGGGCCGTGCTTGAGGGTCTTGTCCTCAAAGATGGCCATGGCGGTGGCTACGCCCATGCCGTCGTCGGAGCCGAGGGTGGTGCCCTTAGCCTTCACCCAGTCGCCGTCGATGTATGTCTCGATAGGGTCGGTAAGGAAGTCGTGGGTGGAGTCCTGTGTCTTCTGGGGCACCATGTCCATGTGGCCCTCCATGGTAACCATGGGGCGGTCCTCCATGCCGGGGGTGGCTGGCACACGCACGATGATGTTGCCGGCATTGTCCTTAAAGGACTCAAAGCCGTGGCCCTCTGCCCACTGCAGGAGGAAGGCCTGAATCTTTTCCAGGTGTCCGCTGGGACGCGGCACCTGCGTCAGGGCGTGGAATGCTTTCCATATACCCTGCGGCTGTAGTTCGGAAATGTTCATGATAGAATTATTTTTAGCAGTTTAGTGGTTAAGAAGTTAAGCAGTTTGGCCTACAGCTGCGCCTCCATCTTCCTCCCTTCTCTTGGGGAGGGGCTTTATATGCTGCAAGACTATGAGAGCATAGACCCCCAGCACCACCAGGAGCATAGTCTGCACAGTGTGGACTATCAGGGCGAAGATGATGGCGCTGGTGGCACTGAGGCCGTAGAGCACCAGGATGGTCTTGACAGCAAAGTGCCATGGGCCGGCACCGTTGGGCGTAGGCACCAGCACGGCAATGCCGCCGGTGCAGAACGACACGAGGCCCGCGGCCAGGCCGAGATGCTCGGTGAAGCCGAAGCAGTAGAAGGTGAGGTAGTAATGGAAGAAATAGGCCGCCCAGATGCCTACGGAGTAGAAGAGGTAGAGCGGAATATTGCCCACATTGCGCAGCGACATGATGCCCTCGGCCATGTCGCACATAATGGCCTTGACCTTGCGCAGCACTCTCAGGCGACGCGCCAATACGATGAGCAGCACTACGATGCCCACCACGCAGAGCGCGCTGACCCAGATGCCGGTGGCGGTAAACTTGGAGAGTGTGCCCTTCAGGCTCAGGCCTGTGAGGGCGAAGAAGTCGGTAAACATATCCCACTGCCAGATAATCACGGCGGCAAGCAGCACCGACATGATGAGCATATCAACGGCACGCTCGGTGACCACGGTGCCCAGGGCCTTGGGGAAGCTGACGCCGTCCTTCCGCTTCAGTATGCCGCAACGCAGAAACTCGCCCACGCGAGGCACCACCAGGCTAGCAGCATAGCTGAGGAATATGGCGCAGATAGCCACATGACTCCTGCTGCGCTCGCCCATGGGGGTGAGCGTCTGCTGCCAGCGCAAGGCACGGAAGACCTGCGCCAGAATGCCGGGCACAAAGGAAAGGAGCATCCACTCCCATCGCATCTGGTGGAGCAGCACATCGCTTATCTGGCTGAAATCGAAGTTACGATACATCCAGTAGAGAATGCCGCCGCCCAGCAGGAAAGGCACGGCTATCTGCAGTGTTTTTACAATCAATTTCCTCATCTCACTGCAAAGATAAAAATAATTTGGCAATCCTTTGGCAGGATTTACCTTTTTTATAATAAGTGGAGTCTTTTTTCACTAATTATCTGCAATCTGCGCCTCGGGCCAGTTGACAAGATACAGGCGGTCGGTAGTGCGGGTGAAGGCAGTGTAGAGCCACCGCAGGTAGGACACATCGGCGCCGTCGGGCGGCAGCCAACCCTGGTCAACATAGACATTGCTCCACTGGCCACCCTGTGCCTTGTGGCAGGTGACAGCGTAGGCATACTTGATCTGGAGGGCATTGTAGTTGGGGTCAAGACGCAGCTTGCGCATTCGCTCTGCCTTGGAGCGTATCTCGGCATAGTCCTCCATCACACCCTGATAGAGGCGGTCGCTCTGCTCGCGGGTGAGGGCCGGAGTCTCGGAGGTAAGTGCATCCAGCAGCACACGGACCTCCACCTCCAGGTCGTCGTAGTCGGGAAACTGCAGGGTGACATCGGCAAAGTGGAGGTCATAGAAATCGTAGTAGCTGCCTATGCGGCGCACCACGCCGATGTCGCCGTTGGCCAGGAAATTGGTGGGCAGCTTGCTGCTGTCGCCGTCGCTCTTCATCTCGGCGGCCATCTGCTCCAGCCAGTAATAATTGTTGCGCACCACCATCACCACATCGCCCACGGCAAGCCCCTCCTCGCGGCCGAAGATGGCATTGCGTATGCCAAGGTTGTACTCCACGGCACGCTTGTTGGACCGCGTGATGACCACCACCTGCTCCTGGCCGTAGCGCCCATAGTCGGCATCGAGGCTCTCCACCATGTCGGCGCCGGAGATGCGGGCTATATCGGCAAAGCCGCTGAAGCGTATCTTGGGCAGCATATAGCCGCTGACAGTGAGCATCTTGCGCATCCCGGTGGCATTCCATAGCACACCGCTCTCCGCAGCCTGTCGCATGACGGTGGACAGCTGATAGCCCTCTACGTTGAGGCCCATACTGCGCAGCACATCAACCCTCAGGGCGGGGCTATCCTCCTCGCCCACGGGCGGCAGCTGGGCATTATCGCCCACGAGCACCATGCTGCATCCCGCCGAACTATAGACGTAGGCCACGAGGTCGTCAAGCAGACTGCCCGTGCCGAAGGTGGCCTGCAGGCTGCCCTCGTTGGCAATCATCGAAGCCTCGTCAACGATGAAGACGGCATCCTTGTGCTTATTGAACCCCAGGGCGAAGTGGGCATCCAGGTCACCGGCCTTGTCCTGGCGGTAAATCTCCTTATGGATAGTGTAGGCGGGATAGCCGGCATGCTGGGAGAGCACCTTGGCGGCGCGCCCCGTGGGAGCCAGCAGCACCACCTCGCGCCCCAGGTCGTGGAGCACCCTGACGATGGCCGACACCATGAAAGTCTTGCCCGTGCCGGCAAAGCCGCGCAGCATATAGGCCTGACGCTCGCCCCCATGAAAGAGGAAAGTGCCAATGCGGCGCACCACGTCCTGCTGCACCTCAGTAAGCTCAAACGGAAGCTTACGCTGTACGAGAGAAAGAAACTTATCGCTTATCATCGGGTTTCTGCACTAAGCCGTAGAAATAAAGCATCAGCGCAAGGCACCCAGCCACGAAGAGCGCGGCCAGAGCCCACCATTGAAAGGCAGTGACGGGCGAGGGCAATGTCAGCAGCCTCACCAGCGCATAGCCTGCCGAGACGATGACAGAAACAGGCACCACCCTGCCCCACGAGTAATATGCCGACTTGGCATGGCCGAAGAGGGTCTTCTTCCTAAGATAAGCCACAAGGAAGAATACCGCCTCCAGCATCAGGGCAAGCAGAGCGTAGCGCAGAGCCACATGCCCCACGTTGGGCCACATCAGCCCGGGCATCATAAGCACCTCGCCCCACTCAAGAAAGAATGCCAGCAAGAGGGCAAAATATAAGTCGTTTTTACTGAACATCAGCAGAAACCGTTATAATTTACAATTTCACAAATTACAATTTACAAGTTATTTTTAATTTACAATTTAGTAAGCCCTGGGACGGAAATTCGTGAAATTCGTAGTTTTCTCTTAAACATGAATCATCACAAATAATCCGTTAATTATCATAGTAATTCGTGAAATTCGTGAAATTCGTAGTTCAACTGTCAACTATCAACTGTCAACTATCAACTGTCAACTGTCTTACAGTCCAGCCAGCTCCACCACCTTGTCAACGGCAGCGTCGATGCCGGTGGTATCCTTGCCGCCGGCAGTGGCGAAATGGGGAGCACCACCGCCGCCGCCCTTGATGAGCTTGGCAGCCTCCCTCACCAGATTGCCGGCATGCAGGCCCTTGTCGGCCACGAGGTCCTTGCTGATCATGACGGTTATGAGGGGTTTGTCGTCGCTCTTGCTGCCATAGACGCAGAAAGTCTTCTCCGGCAGCACGTTAGCCACCTGGAAGGCGAGGTCCTTGACCGTGTTGGCCGGTATGTCGGTGATAAACACGTGCTTAACCACCTTGATGCCCTCGGCGTTGACCTCAGCAGCCTCGATTATCTCGTCGCGCACCTTCATCAAGCGCTCCTTCTGAGCCTCCTCCATCTGCTTGCGGAGCTCGGCATTCTCGGCGATGGTCTTCTGAATGGCGGCCTTGATGTCCTTCTGACCCAGTATGTCACGCAGGGTGAAGAGGATTTCCTCCATCTGGTACAGGCTCTCCTCGGCGACCTCGCCGGTGATGGCCTCGATGCGGCGCACTCCGGCAGCCACGCTGCTCTCCGACACGATGCGCACGAAGCCTATCTGGCCAGTGGCCTTCACGTGGCAGCCGCCGCAGAACTCAATGCTGTTGCCGAACTGCACCACGCGCACCCTGTCGCCGTACTTCTCGCCAAACAGGGCCATGGCGCCCAGCTTCTTGGCCTCCTCCAGGGGCATGTCGCGGTGATCCTGGATGGGCAGGTTCTGACGGATGCGGGCATTGACAATGCGCTCCACCTTGCGCAGCTCCTCGTGGGTAACCTTCTGGAAGTGACTGAAGTCAAAGCGCAGCCCCTCGGGGGTTACCAGCGAGCCCTTCTGCTCCACGTGGGTGCCCAGCACCTCGCGCAAGGCCTGGTCTATCAGGTGGGTGGCTGAATGGTTGGCCTCGCTGGCGCGGCGGCGCTCCACGTCAACCTTAGCCATAAACTGGGCCTCGGGATGCTCGGGCATCTTGACTGTGAGGTGGATGGGCAGGTTGTTCTCGCGCTTGACGTCGAAGATCTTCACCTCCTCGCTTTCGCTCACCAGCACGCCGCTGTCGCCCACCTGGCCGCCCATCTCGGCATAGAAGGGCGTATGGTCGAGCACCAGCTCATAATAGACCTTATTCTTCTGCTCAATGCGGCGATACTTCAGTATGCGACAGGCATGCTCCGTCTCGTCGAGGTAGTGGGTCTGCGTCTCACCCTGAGCCAGCACCACCCAGTCGGAGGCATCGATGGCAGCGGCATTGCGGGCGCGCTCCTTCTGCTTCTGCATCTCCTGGTCGAAGGCCTTGGTGTCAACGCTCAGCCCCTGCTCATGGCAGATGAGCTCCGTCAGGTCGAGGGGGAAGCCGAAAGTGTCAAACAGCGTGAAGGCCTGCACGCCGTCGATGACCGTCCTGCCCTGCTCCTTGGTCTCGCGTATCACTCCATCCAGCAGGTTGATTCCCGTGGCCAGGGTGCGCAGGAAAGCCTCTTCCTCCTCCTTCATAACCTTGGAGATGAGCACCTTCTGGCCCTCCAGCTCGGGATAGGCCTCGCCCATCTCGCTGATGAGCGTGGGCAGCAGCTTATACATAAACGCCTCTTGCTGGCCGAGGAACGTATAGCCGTACCTCACGGCGCGCCTGAGGATGCGCCTTATCACATAGCCGGCCTTGGCATTGCCCGGCAGCTGGCCGTCGGCAATGGAGAAGGCTATAGCCCTCACGTGGTCGGCAATCACGCGCATGGCCACGTCCTTCTTCTCGTCCTTGCCATACTCGGCACCGCTCAGGGTGCTGATGGCCTTGATGAGGGGCTGGAAGACATCGGTGTCGTAGTTGCTCTTCTTGCCCTGCAGGGCCATGCACAGGCGCTCAAAGCCCATGCCGGTGTCGATAACCTTGGCAGGCAGAGGCTCCAGCGAGCGGTCAGCCTTGCGGTTGTACTGCATAAACACGAGGTTCCATATCTCGATAACCTGCGGATTGTCCTTGTTGACCAGCTCGGCGCCGGGCACCTTGGCCTTCTCCTCGTCAGGGCGCAGGTCGATATGAATCTCCGAGCAGGGGCCACAGGGACCTATGTCGCCCATCTCCCAGAAGTTGTCGTGCTTGTTGCCGTTGATGATATGGTCCTTGGGCAGATACTGCTCCCAGTAGCCGGCAGCCTCGTCGTCGCGCTCCAGACCCTCGTCGGGCGCACCCTCAAACACCGTGGCATAGAGTATGCTCCTGTCAATCTTGAGCACGTCAACCAAGTATTCCCATGCCCAGGCGATAGCCTCCTTCTTGAAGTAGTCGCCGAAGCTCCAGTTGCCCAGCATCTCAAACATCGTGTGGTGATAGGTATCGTGGCCCACCTCCTCCAGGTCGTTATGCTTGCCGCTCACGCGCAGGCACTTCTGAGAGTCGGTCACGCGGCGGCTCTTGGGCTCGGCGTTGCCCAGGATGATATCCTTAAACTGGTTCATGCCCGCGTTGGTGAACATCAGCGTCGGGTCGTCCTTTATAACCATAGGTGCGGAGGGCACTACCAGATGGCCGCGCTCCTCGAAAAAGCTCTTAAACGAATTCCTGATTTCCTTAGCTGTCATAGTGTATTTTGCTTTTTTTATTTTATTTGGGCGCAAAATTACGAAGAAATAATTACATTTGCACTCTAAAATGCACAAAAACCAATAACCAAACTCCAAGCCTCTCCCTAACCCTCCCCTCAAGGGAGGGAACCCTGGCGCCAGAGTTCTCCCCTTGAGGGGAGATAGAAGGGGCTCCCCTAATTCCTAATTCCTAATTCCTAATTCCTAATTCCTAACTCCTAATTCCTAACTCCTAACTCCTAACTCCTAACTCAATAACTCCCCATGGCACTCAATCCCAACAAAGACCTCAAGAAATACTACTCCATACAGGAAGTAGCCAAGATGTACAACGTCAGCGAATCGCTGCTCCGCTTCTGGGAGACAGAGTTTCCGCAGCTCAAGCCACGCCGCGCCGGCCGCGACATACGCCAGTACTCCAAGGACGACGTCAAGCTCGTGGGCGTAATCCACGACCTCGTCAAGCGCCGCGGCCTCAAGCTCTCCGCGGCACGCGACGTGCTGCGCAAGAACAAGGAGGGCGCCTACCGCAGCAATGAGGCCATCGACACCCTCAAGGCCATCCGCGCACAGCTCGTGGAGCTGCGCAAGAACCTCGGCGGAATAGTCGCCGACCACGAATACGAGTTGGCTGAAAGCTGATAGCGCAGGAGTTACAATTTCAGCAGTCAGACTCGTCGGACCGGTCAGACTCGTCAGACAGGTCAGACTGGTCTGAAAACAAAAAATTCTTTCAGCGCCCCCACCCCCGAACCTGGTCAAACCTCAATGCCGAAGGCATCGCGAAGACTTTTGTCGGCTGTCGGCGAAGCCGGTGCCGACACAGAAAGAAAGTCTGAGAGCGAAGCGGCAAACCTCAAACCTCAAACCTCAAACCTCAAACCTCAAAAATAAACGTGTTCACCGGAATCATAGAAGCAATGGCCCGCGTAAAGGCCATCACCCACCATCAGGACAACATCGACATCACCCTCTCCAGTCCCATCACCCATGAGCTGAGCGTGGCGCAGAGCCTCGCCCACAACGGAGTGTGCCTCACCCTCACAGCCGTCAACGGCGACCAGTACACCGTCACCGCCATGCGCGAGACACTGCTACGCTCCAACCTCGGCGAGCTGAAGGTGGGCGACCTGGTCAACATAGAGCGCTCCATGCCCGCCAACGGCCGATTTGACGGCCACATAGTGCAGGGCCACGTCGACACCACAGCCGAGTGCATAGCCCTCGAGGACGCCAACGGCAGCTACATCTACACCTTCCGCTACCCCTTCCAGCCCGACATGGTCAGCCGCGGCTACTTCTGCGCCGACAAGGGCAGCGTAACCGTCAACGGAGTCAGCCTGACCGTCTGCAACCCCACACAGGACACATTCCAGGTCAACATCATACCCTACACCTTCGACAACACCAACTTCCAGACCATACGCCCCGGCACCACCGTCAACCTCGAGTTCGACATCCTCGGCAAGCTCGTGGCACGCATGCGCCAGCTGGGGTGAGAAGAGGCAAGCCTCAGGACATCCTTTTCGAAGCAATAGCCCGCAGCACCCCCGCGCAGCAATCCCGGCCGCACGCCCCATACAGCGTGCAGTCGGGATTTCCCTTTAATTAAAACTCTATCCCCAGCCAGCCCAGCCCTTAAAAGGCCACAAGCTTCGTGGAAAATCGTGATTATAGCGAGAAGTTTTTTCCTTATTGCGAGAAAATCATTTTTAATCACGAGAAAATTATTTTTAATCGCGCAGGGATGGTCAGTTTCGGCGCGATTAGATTTGGTTTCAGCGCGATTAAATTTGGTTTCGGCGCGATTAGATTTTTTCTTTACGCAGATTTTTCTTTTCTACATTAATAGTAATTGCGACCTATCGGAATTGCCGCTTCGCTCTCAGACTCTCTTTTGTCAGCCCGCGCCGATGGCGCGACTACTGACAGAGTCTTCGCGATGCCTACGGGATTGCCGCTTCGCGCCCCGTCTGCCTACTGTCCGGCGGTCAGCTGCCTGACGGGGAAGGTGAAGTAGGTGTCGGGGAAGGGCTCGTCCCTGAGGGTGAAGTGCCACCACTCGGAGTCGAGGGCCTTGAATCCGTGGTTGAGCATGGCCTTGCGCAGCAGCATGCGGTTGGCAAACTGCGCGGCGGTGATGCTGCGGCCCGCAGGCGACTTGCTGTTGTCGCCGGTGTATTCGCCCGTCTCGGGATTGCCGCAGAAGTCGGGATGGCTCTCGGGGCCGAACCAGTCGAAGGTGCCGCCCATGTCGAGCTCCTTCTCAGTCTGCATGTCGAAGAGGGTGAGGTCGACGGTGCTTCCGCGCGTGTGGCCGCTCTTGGCCATGATGTACTCCTGGTCGAAGAGTACGCTCTTGTCGAGGTCGGGATAGAAGTATGGCTTCATGGCTGTGTCGGCAATGTCGGCGGCCCAGCGGACGAAGTGGTCCACTCCGCGCTGGGGGCGGTAGGCGTCGTAGATCTTGAGGCGGTAGCCCTGGGCGCGCACCTCGTCGCTCACGGCCTTAAGGGCTTGGGCGGCCTGCCTGGTGAGCAGCGCGGTGGGCTCCTCGTAGCCGTCGATGCGCTGGCCCACGAAGTTGTAGGTGCCGAAGTAGCGTATCTCCAGTATGGCGTCGGGCACGGCATCGGTAAGGGTGACGAACTGGCTGCTGTCGTCGGTGGGACTGAGGGGAGCCTTGTCGGAGCTGTCGGAGCAGCATGTGAGCAATGTTATGCCACAGCCTACTGTCAGGACGGCAAACAGGGAGAGGAGTAACAGTCTTTTCTTTTTCATGAGGTGGAAGGGCTTTATTATTTGAAATTTGAGATTTGAAATTTATTGTCAGGTCCGGAAAAAACGGATTGAAAGAAATTATCAGAAATTTTTACTACGAATTATACGAATTTCACGAATTATTTATGATAATTAACAGATTATTTGTGATGATTTGTGTCTAAGAAATAACTACGAATTTCACGAATTTCCGTCCCAGGGCTTACTATGTTGTAAATTGTAATTTGTGAAATTGTAAATTACATCGGCTTGCTAAATTGTCCAATTGTGAAATCGTCAAATCGTGAAATCATTTGGTTGTTTAACGGTTAGCGTCTGTTGAGGCGGAGGCTGTTGAGCACTACGCTGACGCTGGACAGTGCCATCAGGGCGGCCGCCCACATAGGGGTTATCTGGAAATGTATGCCCGCCAGGCGGAGCACTCCGGCTGCGAGGGGGATGCACACGATATTGTATATAAATGCCCAGAAGAGGTTCTGCCATATCATGCTGACGGTGCGGCGCGAGAGGCTCATGGCCTGTGGGATGGCGCGCAGGTCGTCGGTCATCAGGGTGAGGCCTGCAGCGTCCATGGCCACATCGGTGCCGCGCCCCATGGCTATGCTGACGTCGGCCAGGGCAAGGGCCTGGGTATCGTTGATGCCGTCGCCTATCATGGCCACCGTCTTGCCCTCGCCCTGCAGGGCCTGCACAAGAGCCTGCTTGTCGGCAGGCCGGGCATCGGCATGCCAATGGGTGATGCCCGCCTCGGCTGCCCAGTGGGCCACGGCGTCCTCGCGGTCGCCGCTCATCAGGTGGAGCTCGATGCCCTCGGCGCGGAGCTGGCTGACAGCCTCGCGGGCATGGGGCTTGAGGCTCTCGCGCTGCTCAGGGGCGAGATGGTCGGCCTGGGTGAAATCGATGTTGGGATTGGGGATGGTGAGGGTGCCGGTCTTGTCGATGACGATAGCGCTGACCCTGCGCAGCTGCTCGAGGGCAGCGGCATCCTTGATGAGGATATGGCGTCGGGCGGCACTGCCTATGCCGACCATGAGGGCGGTGGGGGTGGCGAGTCCCATGGCGCAGGGGCAGGCTATGACGAGCACGGCGATGGCGCTGGTGAGGGCCTGCGGCAGGGCTGCATTGCCGCCTATGAGCCACCAGGCCAGGAAGGTAATGGCGCTCAACGCTCCCACCACGGGCACGAAGACTCTGGCTGCCCTGTCAACTATGCGCTGCACGGGGGCTTTGCTGCCCTGGGCCTCCTGGACGCGGCGGATGATGGCGGCCAGGGCTGTGTCGCTGCCTATCTGGAGGGCGCGGAGAGTGAGGCGGCCCTGGCTGGGGACGGTGCCGGCACTGACAGTGCTGCCCTGACGCTTGGCCACGGGGCTAGGCTCGCCGCTGAGCATACTCTCATCAACATAGGCTGCATCGGCTGTCATAAAACTCCCGGCTTCTACCACGATGCCGTCAACGGGTATCTTCTCACCGGCCTTGACCTCCACGATGTCGCCCACCTTGAGGGCTGCCACGGGCACCTCCACGGCAGTGCCGTCAGGGGCCACGGTGCGTGCCATCCTGGGCTGAAGGCCCATGAGCTGGCGTATACTGGAGGCAGCACCGTTTCTGGCCTTCTCCTCCAGCAGGCGGCCGGTAAGCATGAAGGCTATTATCATGGCCGCTGTGTCGAAATAGACAGCCTGGCCGACAAAGCTGGCCAGGAATGCCACGAGGGTGGAGAGGGCCACGAGCATGTCCATGCCGGCACCGCCATGGCGCAACTGCCGCCAGGCGTTGGCATAGAAGCGGGCGCCGCACACTGCCATGCTCAGCATCGTAAGTCCGGCAATAATAATCCAGCTGGACCTGGCCATGGTCAGCACCATCACTGCCACGGCAAAAGCCCAGCTTGCTATTACCTTATATCTCAGAATCTTAAGCGCCTGCCGCTCCTCTTCGCCGGCATCGCGGTCGTCCTCTACCACGAGGTCGAAGCCCGCGTCGCTCACGGCTTGCTTCATGGCGGTGGGAGTGGCCACCTGCTCGTCATAATCGACGAGGGCGGAGCGGCTGGCCAGCGACACAGAGACCGAGCGCACGCCCTCCACGCGGGTGAGCGTACGCTCCACATTGGCTGCGCAGTGGGCGCATGCCATACCTATAACGGGGAAAGTCCGCTTCATAGCGAAGAACAGTCCGAGTGTTTGAGAGTAGCCAGACTCGGCTTGTCAAAGGCTCAAATCCCGGACCTCAATTCTCAAATAACTGTGCTACTCTGCGGGGGCAGGCTCCATGTTGGTATAGACGGTCTGCACGTCGTCGAAGTCCTCAAGCTTCTCCACCATCTTGTCGATGGTCTCGCGCTGCTCGGCGCTTACGCTCTTGAGGTCGTTGGGCACATAGGTGAACTCACCGCCAACGTCCTCAAAGCCCTTCTCCTCCAGATACTTCTGGATCTCGCCATAGCTCTTGGGGGCGCCGTAGATGGTGAGGGTGCCCTCCTCGGGGTCTTCATCGTACTCATCCTCCACTCCGAGGTCGATGACATCGAGGATGAACTCATCCATGTCCATATCGTCCTTCTTCTTGAAGGTGAAGACGCACTTATGGTCGAAGAGGAAAGCCAGGCTGCCCATGGTGCCGAGGTTGCCGCTGAACTTATTGAAGACCGAGCGCACGTCAGCCACGGTGCGGGTGGGATTGTCGGTGAGGGTGTCAACAAAGATGGCGATGCCGTGGGGGCCGTAGCCTTCGTAGGTCATGTTCTTGTAGTCGCTCTGGTCCTTGCCCATGGCGTTCTTGATGGCACGCTCAATGTTGTCCTTGGGCATATTCTCGCGCTTGCATACGGCGATGATGCTTCGCAGCGCGGGGTTGTTCTCCGGCTCAGGACCGCTCTGCTTGACGGCAATGGCGATCTGCTTGCCCAGTCGGGTGAATGTCTTGGCCATGTGGCCCCATCTCTTCAGCTTTGCAGCCTTACGGTATTCAAATGCTCTTCCCATGTTGGTACAATAAACGTTAAACAATAACCAATAACCGTTATTCCTTCGGTTCCTTGGCTTTCTTTATGATATTTATTAATGTTGCTGATATTTTACTGTTATCATTGCTGATTGACTCATAAGCCTTGTCATCTATATACTCTGCCTCGTGCAACAGCTCCAACCAATATTCCGTTTCGCCAGACTCCTTGAGCGCAATACTCATCTTGCTAACAAAGTCTGCTCTGCTCTGTGCATAAATGCTTTCACGCACATTGGCACCAATACTCGTACCGCTACGCAATACCTGCTTGGACATAACATACTCTCTCTTCTCCTCCGTCATAAACTTATAAAGTTTTACAATACGCAGAGCAAAATCTTTTGTAAGAGATGCTATGGGATTATTCCTGTCCATAACGGTTAACGGTTATTGGTTAACGGTTATTGGTTAACGGTTAACGCAGTTCTGCGTTGAGTTTCTGCTTGAAATTGGCGATGAGTGCGTTCATGACATGCTCGATGTGCTTGTCGGTGAGGGTCTTCTCGGTGTCCTGGAGGGTGAAGTTGACAGCGTAGCTCTTCTTGCCGGCAGGGAGGTTCTTGCCCTCATAGACATCGAAGAGCTCTATCTTCTTCAGCAGGTTGCGCTCGGTCTGATAGGCTACTGCCTCCACCTGGAGGAAGCTGACCTCCTTGTCGATGAGCAGCGCGAGGTCGCGGCTCACGGCGGGATACTTGCTTATCTCGGTGAAGCTGACCTTGTTCTTGCGGCTCTTGCGCATAAGGGCCTCCCAGTCGAGGTCGGCATAGTAGACCTGATTCTTCATCTCAATAAGCTTGAGGACCTTGGGGCTGACCACGCCGAGGGTGGCATAGACCTTGCCATTGCGGTCCTCCACCTGGAGGGCGGCGGTGTAGATGTCCTGGCGGCACTCCTTGAAGAAGAGCTGGCCGAGGCTGATGCCCAGGCGGGCAAAGATATTCTCCACATAGCCCTTGAGGTTGTAGAAGCTATACTCCTCGTTGGCATGTGCCCAGGAGCCCTCCACGCGCTTACCGGTGAGCCATAGGGCGAGGTGCATGCACTCGGTGTAGGGTGCCAGCACATTCTCCTTACTCCTTTCTCCTTCCTCCTTACTCCTACTGTACTCCTTGCCAAACTCATACATCAGCAGGTTGGGGCTCTTATGATTGATATTGAAGCGGAGCGACTCCAGTCCGCCAAAGAGCAGAGTCTGGCGCATCACGCTGAGGTCTTCGCTGAGCGGATTCATCAGCTTGACGCAGTTGGCGGCAGGGAAGGTGTCGAGGTCCTGATAGTAGGCGGCCTTGGTGAGGGAGTTGTTCATTATCTCATTGAATCCCTGGGCGGTGAGCTGCTCACTGATGCGCTGCTGGAGCTTGTTGCTGCGGTCGGTCTCGCCCTTGACTGTAAGGGAGGAGCGAACGGCGGAGGGAATCTCCACATTGTTGTAGCCATAGATGCGCAGGATGTCCTCCACCACATCGCATGGGCGCTGCACATCAACGCGGTAGGCCGGCACGGTCAGGCTCAGGCCCTCGGCGGTCTCATTGTCGATGGTCATCTCAAGGCTGCGCACGATGCTCTTGATGGTGTCGTGGGATATCTCCTTGCCAATGAGGTCATGGGCATACTTATAGCTGAGCTCGACCTTAAAGTCTCCGATAGGCTCGGGATAGACGTCCTTGATTTCCATCGACACCTTGCCGCCAGCCAGCTCGCATGCCATGATGGCTGCCTGCTTGAGGGCATAAATGGTGCCGTTGGGGTCGATGCCGCGCTCAAAGCGGAAGCTGGCATCAGTGCTGAGTCCGTGACGGCGTGCCGACTTGCGGATGGTGGTGGGATTGAAATAGGCCGACTCGAAGAGCACATTGGTTGTTGTGTCGTAGGTACCGGAGCCCTTGCCGCCAAAGACGCCGGCTATGCACATGGGCTCCTCGGCATTGCAGATGGCGAGGTCCTCGCTGGAGAGCTTGTGCTCCACGCCGTCGAGGGTGACAAACGGAGTGCCGTCGGGCTGGGTCTCGACCACAATGGTGTTGCCCTTGATCATATCAGCATCAAAGCAATGCAGCGGCTGACCGTAGGCATGCAACACGTAATTGGTGATATCTACGATATTGTTGATGGGGCGCAGGCCGATAATGCTGAGCTTCTGCTTGAGCCATTCGGGGCTCTCCCCCACCCTGCAGCCGGTTACGCTGACAGCAGCGTAGCGCGGACAGCGCTTCAGGTCGCGAATCTGCACATCTATCTCGAGGTCATGGTTGTCAACCGTGAAAGCCTCGGTGGAGGGACGATGGAGCGAGGTCTGGTAGCCATTCTGCACAAGCCAGGCATAGAGGTCGCGGGCCACACCGTAGTGGGAGCAGGCATCGGCGCGGTTGGGGGTGATGTCCACCTCAATCACGTAGTCGCTCTCCAGATGGTAATACTCCGCTGCTGGCATGCCCACCGGAGTGTCCTCCGGCAGCACGATGATACCGCTGTGGTCGTTGCCCACGCCAATCTCATCCTCGGCGCATATCATGCCCAGGCTCTCCACGCCGCGAAGCTTGCTGCGCTTAATGGTAAAACTCTGGTCGCCATCGTAGAGCACGGTGCCCAGTGTGGCGACTACCACTCTCTGACCGGCAGCCACGTTGGGGGCTCCGCAAACAATCTGAGAGGGCTCTGCCTCACCGATGTTGACACTACAAACATGGAGGTGATCGGAGTTGGGGTGCATTTCACAAGTCAGCACCTCGCCGACCACCAGGCCCTTAAGACCGCCTTTAACGGACTGAACTTCTTCTACTGAGCCCACCTCAAGACCGATGGAGGTAAGGGCATCTGCAGTCTGCTGGGGAGTGAGGTCAAAATCCACATACTCCTTCAGCCATTTATATGAAATATTCATTCTTTTGTTATATAATTATATAATTGGTGTGCAAAGGTACAAAGAAATTGGGAATTAGGAATTAGAAATCAGGAATTATTCAAGCAAACAAGCCGCCAGACACGCAGCCGGACTTGCAAGGCCTCGAGACCTCAAATTTCCTTTTTCACCTAAAACGGGGGCTTGACGTCAGAATCGTCTCCCAGCGGATTATCGTCGGCAAAAGGCATCGACCCTCCGCCAAACTCGGGCGGCAAGTCGCCTGAGGGAGCAGGGGTAGCCCCACCCTGCTTGCGCAGTGAACCGCCACCATGCGCTGCACTGTAGTCGTCGAGATTCATAAAGCGCGTAAGCTCAGGCCTAAACTTCAGCTGGACAATAGCGAGAGCGCCGTTACGATGCTTGGCAATAATAAACTCGGCCTTGCCGCGATAGTCCTGGGTATTGTCGCTCGACTGATAAATCTTGTAATACTCGGGACGGTGGAGGAAACAAACGATATCGGCATCCTGCTCTATGGCACCCGACTCACGAAGGTCGCTCAGCTGCGGACGCTTGGCCTCCTCACCCTCGCGCTTGGCCACCTCGCGGTTGACCTGCGAAAGGGCGATGATGGGCACATTGAGCTCCTTGGCCAGTCCCTTCAGCGAACGGCTGATGGTGGATACCTCCTCCTGGCGGTTGCCAAACTTGACGCCCGAGCCAGTGGCGGTCATAAGCTGCAGGTAGTCAATCATTATTATCTGCACACCGTGCTCGGCCACAAGGCGGCGGGCCTTGGTGCGCAGCTCAAAGATGGAGAGCGACGAAGTGTCGTCAATAAAGAGAGGAGCATTCTTTAGCTCGGTAATCTTGGAGTCGAGCTGCGTCCACTCGTAGGGCTTGAGGTCGCCGCTGCGCAGCTTGTCGGCAGGAATCTCGCAGACGTTGGATATCAGCCTCTTCACCAGCTGGTCGTTGCTCATCTCAAGGCTGAAGAAAGCCATGGGCAAGCGCTGGCTCACTGCAATGTTGCGCGCCATGGACAAAGCGAAGGCCGTCTTGCCCATGGCGGGGCGCGCAGCAATAATGATGAGGTCAGATTTCTGCCAGCCGCTGGTGATATCGTCTATCTTATGGAAAAGTGTGGGCACGCCGCTCAGGCCGCCCTTCAACTTGGCAGCCTCCTCTATGGAAGTGTACACCCTGTCCACCACAGGGTCAATCTGGGTGAAATCCTTATGCTGGCTGTCCTGGCTTATCCTGTAGAGGCTCTGCTGGGCAGTGTTGAGCAGGTCCTCCGAGCTTATGGTCTCGTCGAAGGCCTGCGTCTGCATCTCGCTGGAGGCTGTGATAAGCTGCCGCTTGATATACTTCTCGGCAATTATCTCGGCATGGTAGCGTATGCCTACAGAGCCTGTAGCCCCACCCACCAGATCGGCAAGGTACGCCATCTGACCAGCATCCTTGAAGTCGCCATTCTTCTCCAGCTGCGCCTTGACGGAAATAGCATCAAAGGGTTTGTCGTCGATAGCCAGGTCACGGATGGCCTTATAGATAAGCTGATGTTTCTTGTCGTAGAAACTCTCGGGACTAAGGATGTCAGTCACTATGTCATAGCCCGCACGGTCCACCATAAGCGAACCGAGCACAGAGCGCTCCATCTCCATAGCCTGAGGCGGCATGTGGGTGAGCAGTTGGTCGGGGGCCGCAGTGCGGCTATTGGTTTTAGAAGGCATATTATTCTCTCTTTTATTAATAGGGACTATAGAGACTATAGGAACTATAGGCACTATAATTACTATAGTGTGCTATCTGAACTCTTTATGAAACTCCACCACGGCCTCTATGCCCTTGCGCAGGATATCGAGGGGGATATTCTCGTTGGGCGAATGGATGGCGTTACTCTCCAGGCCGAAGCCCATCAGTACGGTCTTGATGCCGAGAATCTGCTCAAAGTCGCTTATGATGGGTATGCTGCCGCCGCGCCTTACGGCCAGCGGTTTCTTGCCGAAGGCTTTCTCAAATCCGCGCTCGGCAGCCTTATAGGCCGGCAAGTCGATAGGGCAAACATATCCCTCGCCGCCGTGGAGCGGAGTGATAGCCACCTGCACATAGTCGGGAGCACAGGCCTTGACATGGTCGATGAAGAGTTGCGATATCTTGGCATGGTCCTGATTGGCCACCAGTCGGCAGCTCACCTTGGCGTAGGCCTTGGAGGGCAGCACGGTCTTGGCTCCCTCGCCGGTATATCCGCCCCAGATGCCACAGATGTCAAACGAAGGACGGCAGCTGTTGCGCTCAAGCGTGGAATAGCCCTTCTCGCCCTTGAGAGCCTTGACGCCGATGGCAGCCTTGTATTTCTCCTCGTCAAAGGGAATCTGCGCAATCATATCGCGCTCAGCCTGCGGTACGGGCAGGACATCATCATAGAAACCGGGCACGGTGACACGTCCGTCCTCATCCTGCAGGTCGCTCATCATCTTGCACAGCACATTGATGGGGTTGGCCACCGCTCCCCCGAAATGACCTGAATGCAAATCGCGGTTAGGGCCGGTGACCTCTATCTCCCAGTAGGCCAGTCCGCGCAGACCGGTAGTGAGCGAAGGCAGGTCGGCACCCAGCATGCTGGTGTCGCTCACCAGTATGATGTCGGCCTTGAGCAGCTGCCTATGCTCATGCAGGAAGGCATTGAGGCTGGGGCTGCCTATCTCCTCCTCGCCCTCAAAGATAAATTTCACATTGTTGCGCAACAGGCCCTCACGCACCATATACTCAAAGGCCTTGACCTGAATCATCGACTGCCCCTTGTCGTCGTCGGCACCGCGTGCCCAGATATGACCGTCCCTCACCACGGGGTCGAAAGGCTCCGACTTCCATAGCTCCAGGGGCTCCACGGGCATCACGTCATAATGGGCGTATACGAGGATGGTCTTGGCCTCGTCGCTCACATGCTTCTCGGCATAAACCAAGGGATTGCCCTTGCTGGGCATAACCTCTGCCTTGTCGGCGCCGGCCTCCAACAGCAGTTCTTTCCACCGCTCGGCGCAGCGCACCATATCTGCCTTGTGTTCACTCTGCGAGCTGATGCTCGGGATGCGTATAAGGCTAAACAGCTCCTCAAGGAAGCGTGATTCGTTCTCCCGGATATATTGTTTGATTTCCATTTGCTTCTTTACGGTTATTGGTTAACAGTTATTGGTCTTGCTCCCCTTAATCATATAAATAATAATCATGCAGAACATGCCCAGGGCAAGAAGCTCGCTCAGCGGATTCATCCACCATGCCTCATAGTCAAACTGTATGCCGCCGAAGCGCAGTGCCGCGCTGGCCACGCCCATCAGCGCGCCACCGGCAATAAAGCCGCTGGCAATCAGGGTGCCCTTCTCGCCGCGCTGACGGTTGACCTCCTTGTCCTTGGAGCGAGTTGTTACAAACCAGCTGATGGCGCCACCCACCAGCAGCGGCAGGTTGAGCTCAAGCGGAATAAACATACCCAGCGCAAAAGCCAGGGCCGGTACCCCAAACAGTGTCAGCACCACGGCTATCAGCGCACCGATGCCGTAGAGCAGCCACGGGGCTCCCTCACCGCTCATCAGCGGCTCAATCACCGCGGCCATGGCATTGGCCTGCGGGGCAGCCAGCTGACCGGAGGTGAAGCCATAAGTCTTATTAAGAATCATAATTACGCCAGCCACCGTCACAGCGCTTACCAGCGTGCCGAGAAACTTCCATGTCTCCTGCTTCTGCGGGGTAGAACCCAGCCAATAGCCAGTCTTGAGGTCGGTGACAAAAGCTCCGGCAGTGCTCAACGCAGTGCATACCACGCCACCCATAATCAATGCGGCCACCATGCCGCCAGTGCCCTTGAGGCCTACACCTACCATCACCACCGAGGCCACGATAAGAGTCATAAGCGTCATGCCGCTCACGGGGTTGCTGCCCACAATGGCGATTGCGTTAGCGGCCACCGTGGTGAAGAGGAATGCTATAAGGGTCAGAATCAGTATGGCGGTGATGCTGAACAGCCACACGCCGTCCATAACCCCAAACTGGAAAAACAGGAATGTTACCACAATAGTAGCGATGGCACCGATGGCCACCACTTTCATGGGAAGATCCTTCTGAGTGCGCTCAGCCTTGGTTTCGCCGTCTTTGGCCTTGCCGCCAAGCTCACGGCCTGCCAGCCCCACGGCTCCGCGTATGATGGGCCAGCTCTTGATAATGCCAATGATGCCCGCCATGGCTATACCGCCGATACCGATAGATTTAGCATACTTAAACAGCTGCTCGGGACTGGCAGCGGCAGCCGTCAGGCCATCGCCGATATTAAGGTCGGGCCATATCAGCGCAATGCCCGGAATAATGAGCCACCACACTGCCACAGAACCCACACATATAATGAACGCATACTTCAAGCCAACGATATAGCCCATGCCCAGCACGGCCGCACCGGTGTTCATCTTAAACACCAGCTTGGCCTTCTCGGCCAAGGTATCGCCCCACATGAGGGCGCGGGAGGTGAAATTCTCGTTCCACAGGCCGAAGGTAGCCACCACAAAGTCATAAAGGCCGCCCACCAGTCCGGCCAACAGCAGGGGCTTAGCCCCCTGGCCGCCCTTCTCACCCGAGATAAGCACCTGGGTGCTCGCCGTAGCCTCAGGGAACGGATACTTGCCGTGCATGTCCTTGACAAAATACTTGCGGAAGGGTATCAGAAACAGTATGCCCAGCACGCCGCCCAACAATGAGGCAATAAACACCTCAAAGAAGTTGACGGCAATGTCGGGGTACTTCGCCTGCAATATGTAGAGGGCGGGCAGCGTGAAGATAGCACCGGCCACAATCATGCCCGAACAGGCGCCGATGCTCTGAATCATCACATTCTCGCCCAGCGCGCCCTTGCGCTTGGTAGCGCTCGACAGGCCCACGGCAATGATAGCAATGGGAATAGCCGCCTCAAACACCTGGCCCACCTTCAGGCCAAGGTAAGCCGCAGCAGCACTGAAGAGCACGGCCATCAGCAGACCCCAGGTAACCGACCATGTCGTCACCTCCCTGGGCCTTTGGTCGGCACCCATCAGCGGTTCATAAACCTCGCCCTCCTTCAGGGGGCGCATAGCATTCTGGGGAAGGCTGCACATGTCCTTCCGCGTCAATTCTTCCTGTGCCATAATATATTCTTGTTATTGCGCAGCGAAGTTACAAAAAAAACATATATTGGCGATTAGCAATCTCCTGTTTTTTTTAGAATAATGATTACCTTTGCAATATGCTTGGAAAATAGACACCCTTTCCCACAGATGACAGCAAAAGAAATAATTCTCCACATGGAGTCGCTGCGCAACGAGGAGCAGCGCGCCAACCTCATGCGCTTCTTCAAGACCGGTCCCGGCCAGTATGGCGAAGGTGATGAATTCCTGGGGCTCAAGGTGCCGGCTACGCGCCGCATTGTCAAGGCCGTGGCCTCCGACCTGCCGCTCAGCGAAGTGCCCGCCTTACTCCGGAGCCGCTGGCACGAGGTAAGGCTCTGCGGCCTGCTCGTGCTCGTTGAGAAATTTGCCAAACTCGCCACCAGACGGCTGGAAGACAATGCCAACGCCGCCCGCCAGCGCGACGAGATTATCACCCTCTATCTCAACAATGCCCAGTGCGCCAACAACTGGGACCTCGTAGACATGTCCGCCCCAAAGCTACTGGGCCACTGGCTGCTCCTGCCCACCTTCCTTGGCGGCAAGACACTGGACCTGCACACGGCGCACAAGCTCCATACCCTTGACCGCCTTGCCTCCAGCCACAGCCTGTGGGAGCAGCGCATCAGCATAGTCTGCACATGGAAGACCTCACAGCAAGGCGACCCCACATGGTGCCTGCGCTACGCAGAGAAACTGCTGCACCACCGCCACGACCTGATGCACAAAGCCGTAGGCTGGATGCTCCGCGAGATGGGCAAGCGCGTCAGCATGGACCTCCTCCGCGACTTCCTCCGCCAGCATGCAGCCACCATGCCCCGCACCGCCCTGCGCTACGCCATAGAGAAAATGCCATACGACGAGCGCCGCTACTGGATGGAGTTCAGCTAATCCCCTGCGCATCTTCCGTAAGTCCGTGCGGAGAAGAATTTTCGCTGACAAAACCGAAAAAAAACGCGTGCGCAGCCATGATTTCGGCGCGATTAGATTTGACTTCAGCGCGATTAGATTTCATTTCGGCGCGATTAGATTCCGTCCCGACGCGATTAAATTCCGTCCCGACGCGATTATTTTTCGGCTTGACGCGGTTTTTTCACGTCCCGACGCGTTTAGATTTCGTCTCGACGCGGTTATATTCCGTCTCGACGCGGTTTTCTCGCTGCTACTGGCGATGACTTCGCCTCACAATACGATGAATAAAAGAAAACCCGACTAACCGCCAGCTCCCTACGCCATTGAGCTTTAGTCGGTTCGTCGGATTATTCTGTAAGTCTTGACTTTCCACGTGTGTGCGTGGAGATTAAAACAGGTAGAGGCCTCTACCATATTCATTGATAAGTGGACCAGGGGAGAGTCGAACTCCCGTCCAAACAAGGAAGCCATGCGCTTTCTACATGCTTAGTCAGGCTTTGATTGTCTGCCCTGTAGCCGGAGCCCGACGGCCAACTGCAGGACATATCCTCTGAAGAATTTCGCCCGAGGCGCGAGGCCGCCTCAAGCTATCCCCGATTTGCTGCGCCGCCGGTTCAGTACGCTTCGGAGAAAGAGCGACTGGGCGACGTCTCGTTCCGCACCCTTGGCGCAGAATAAAGTAGTCCTACTATGCTTCAGACTAAGCTGCGAGAGCGTAATTGTTTTCGCCAGATAAATTTCTGATAGTTGCGTTTAAAGTGACCGCTATCAACGCACTGCATGCTTACACACCTCTTAGCCTCGCTGTCAAATCCAGTCTGGCCCGAATGTCGCGGGCGTATAGGGAGAAAAGAAACAGAGAAAAGATAATTGACAATTGCTTGCCCTGCTCCTATTATCTCTTCTCCGTAAATCTTTACCGCCGCGCGGTGGTGTAGCGCCTACGGGACTCGAACCCGTGTACCCGGCGTGAGAGGCCGGTATCCTAACCACTAGATGAAAGCGCCAGTTATTTTTCCTGATGGCAGGTCACGCCTGACCTGTCGCTTGTATTGGTGTTACTTCGCCTTAGCGGAAGCTAGGAGATTCGAACTCCTGGTACGGTTACCCGCACGGCAGTTTAGCAAACTGCTGGTTTAAGCCACTCACCCAAACTTCCAGTCCGCATCTCACTGAATGCGGGTGCAAAGGTAACACCTTTTTCCGAACCGCCAAAAGAATTCGCAAAAAAATTTGCTGCCAAAGCGATAAAAAGAAATATGACGGGAAGTTAACGGGACGGGAGTGATTTTATTTGATTGCCCAATGGCTAACGCCGGAGCTGCCATGAGTTGTAGAGGTTGTGCCATATAGAGTAGAAGCCTCCGGCAAGTGCCGTAAGGGGATCGAGGAATGTATAGCCGAGCCAGATGGCGAAAACGGTGTTTTTCTGGCCGCAACTCTGAGTGGCACTGACGGCGTCATTATATTTCCTGCCAAGCATATGTCCAAAGGCAAACTGGACAACACACGCAACGGCAGAAGCTACAGCAATGCCGATGAGCACGGACATAGAGGCCCTGCTGTGAACCAAGGCCTTCACGCTGACAGCTATAGCCAGGGCCAGAGAAACTGCCCAGATATAGAAAGCCAGCCCCGACACGGAGGCGACGGCCCTCACAAAGCGAGGCACAAGACACCGGAGCAACAAGACTAACAGCAATGGCCCTATCAGCAAAGGAAAGACCTTTATAACAATAAGGAGAAACGACTGGAGGAAGGTGGCCGAACCCTCGGGATATAGCAGGGGAACTGCCGCAGGCACTACCATGGCCACGACAAGGTTTATCAATATGGTATAGGTGGTAAGTGTGCCGGCATTGCCGCCAAGCTTGGCAGTAACTACAGCCGCAGCTGTAGCCGTAGGGCAGATGAAACATAGCATGGCACTCTCAACAGGAAGGAACGCCATTTGGTTAGCCTGCCCACCCGCAGGCTCCCGCATAATCAACAATGCGACCAGCATCAGGCCGAAAAGCAACACCTGCATAAGAAGCGCATAGACGTGCCACCGGGCAAAGTGAATCTCGCGGGGCTTGACCTTGCAGAATGTGATGAAAAGCATCAGGAATATCAGCAAGGGTTGCACTATGCTCACCATACGCATCACCGCGGCATGGGTGTGGTCAAGAGCGGGGATAGCGACATAGATGAAATAGCCGGCAATGCCCGCGATGATAGCGAGCGGGAGGGTCCACTGCCTTAAGAACTTAGAAAGCATAGTGAATTGGCTACTTCACAATTAAACTATTCCGCCGTCATACTGCACCGTCGCCCTGGCCCTGCTTGCAGGCTTCGGTGAGACGATGGGATATACGCATGGCGCAGAAGTTAGGTCCGCACATGGTGCAAAACTCACCGCCCACGGTGTGCCCCTGCTTATAATACTCCAGGGCTCGCTCCGGATCGAGAGAGAGATTAAACTGATCCTTCCAGCGAAACTCATAGCGGGCCTTGCTCAAGGCATTGTCGCGTATCTGCGCTCCGGGATGATGCTTGGCCAGGTCGGCGGCATGGGCAGCAATCTTGTAGGTCACCACTCCGGCGCGTACATCATCGCGATCGGGCAGGCCCAGATGCTCCTTGGGGGTAACGTAGCAGAGCATGGCGGTACCATACCACCCTATCATGGCTGCACCTATAGCAGAGGTGATGTGATCGTAGCCTGGGGCAATGTCGGTGACCAACGGTCCCAGGGTATAGAAAGGTGCCTCATGGCATTTCTCCAGCTGGCGGTCCATGTTGGCGCGGATCTTGTCCATTGGCACATGGCCCGGTCCCTCGATGAAGGCTTGCACATTCTTGGCCCATGCATGCTCCACAAGCTCGCCCATGGTATCCAGCTCGGCGAACTGTGCACGGTCGTTGGCGTCATTGACTGAGCCCGGCCTGAGGCCATCGCCAAGAGAGAGGGCCACATCGTAGCGGGCACAGATATCGCATATATCATCAAAGTGCTCATATAGGAAATTCTCCCTATGGTGGCGCATGCACCACTCGGATATGATGCTGCCGCCGCGACTGACCATGCCGGTAAGACGCTCCTGCGAATAGGGCACATTCTTAAGACGGATTCCGCAGTGGATGGTAAAATAGTCCACTCCCTGCTCGCACTGCTCAATAAGCGTATCGCGGAACATGGACCAGTCGAGCTCCATGGCATGGCCGTTGACTTTCTCCAATGCCTGATAGATAGGCACAGTGCCCATCGGCACAGGACAATTGCGGATTATCCATTCGCGGGTTTCATGGATATTCTGCCCAGTGGAGAGATCCATCAGGGTATCACCGCCCCACTTGCAGCTCCAGATTGCCTTCTCAATCTCCTCGTCGATGCCGGACGAAGTGGCAGAGTTGCCGATGTTGGTGTTTATTTTCACGAGGAAGTTGCGACCTATAATCATCGGTTCGGCTTCAGGATGATTGATGTTGGAGGGAATGGCGGCGCGCCCGGCAGCCACCTCCTGGCGCACAAACTCGGGAGTGATATGGCTCTCGATACCCAGCTGTTCGCAGTTCATGCGCTCTCGGATGGCCACATACTCCATCTCACGGGTGATAATGCCCTGACGCGCATAGTACATCTGCGTAAGTTGATGGCCAGGCTTGGCAACGAGCGGCATCCGCGTGGAAGGAAATCTAACATCGCTGAGCGCGGGATCGGCAGCACGCTGGCGTCCGTACAGTGAGCTGAGTTCCTGCAGCTGTAGCACATCGCCACGCTCCTCAATCCACGGAGTACGCAAGCGGGGCAGCCCTTGGCGAACGTCGATCTTTACTGCGGGGTCAGAGTAAGGACCAGAGGTGTCGTAAAGCATCACCGGAGCATTCTCCTCGCGGCAGACAGTGCCATCAGCGCTCTTAGTGACCGTAGGGGTAAGCTCCACCTCACGCGCGCCTACGCGCAGGTCATTATATATATGTCCCTTGAGATAAACTTTCTTTGAAGAAGGATAGGCTATGCTGAAAGATTCTTTCATCTCTGCTGTTTTTAGGATTAGTCTTTACTCTCACTTTCTGATTTCCATTGCAAAGGTAAGCATTATTTAAGTAACTTATTTCCCTCCATGGTATTTTTCTTACATTTTCGTCATCGTCTTAATGAAAAAAGTGCTTCCATCAACCCGCACTGTTGGGTTGCAACTGGCAACAAATACCCTGGCTCATACCGCAATATACTGCAGCAACACGTATGCCGCTAGACGCCACTTTCGTCAAGGAGAGTTGCCGTTTCTGAAGATTTAGGGCACTGAGCGTATTTTTTTTAATCCTTTTTTATAGGCAAATATTTG
This sequence comes from uncultured Bacteroidales bacterium, assembly GCA_902792555.1. Classification (GTDB taxonomy): domain Bacteria; phylum Bacteroidota; class Bacteroidia; order Bacteroidales; family Bacteroidaceae; genus UBA6382. Next base: position 48,039 of record CADAZW010000001.1, read on the forward strand.
AAAAAGTGGTAAATTCGCGGGCATAAGGTGTCTTGGCTCCCTGCCATGCACCTGCTATTCAATAGTAAACCTTTATTATTATGATAAGACGCATTAAGCTCAAGAAGGGTCTTGACCTACGCCTTCAGGGGCAGGCCTCGCTGGCGGCAAGCACGCTACCCGCAGAGGGCATCTACTCCGTGATGCCAGACGACTTCAATGGATTCAGTCCCCGCCCCGTTGTGAAGGAGGGAGATAGCGTAAAGGCCGGCGAGCCCCTGTTTGTCAGCAAAGATTGTCCTGAGCTGAAGGTAGTTTCGCCTGTCAGCGGCAAGGTCGAGGGCGTGGTTCGCGGTGAGCGCCGCAAGCTGCTGTCTATCAACGTGGAAGCCGATGGGCAGCAAGAGCACAAAACCTTCAGCACCACGGCCACCACTGCCGACCAGATAAAGGCACTGCTGCTGGAGGCAGGCCTGTTTGCCTTCATCAGACAGAGGCCTTTTGATATCGTGGCCAACCCTCAGGATACTCCCAAGGGTATATTTGTAACCGCGTTCAGCAAAATGCCGTTGGCACAAGACTTCTCTTTTGCCCTTAAGGGCGAAGAAGAACATCTGCAAGCCGGAATCAAGGCACTGGCAGCCATTGCCAAGGTAAGCGTGGGCATAGCCCCCGAGCAGGAAGAGTTGCTGTCTCCACTGCTGGCCGATGCAGACGTCTATGTAATAAGCGGCCCCAATCCCGCCGGCAATGTGGGAGTACATATCAATCATATCGATCCCGTCAACAAGGGCGAAGTTGTCTGGACTCTCAGTGCAGAGGAAGTCGTTTTCATTGGCAGGCTGATGAAGCATGGCAAAGTTGACCTCACTCGCACCATAGCCGTGGCTGGCGCAGAGGTGAAGCAACCCGCATACGTCAAGACGCTCATCGGTGCGCCCATATCCGCACTGCTAAAGGACAACCTGCACCGCGAGGAACACATACGCATAATCAACGGCAATCCTCTGGTGGGCACCAAGACCTCGATGGACGGCCACCTCTCAGCCCGCGCCACCGAGCTCACAGTGATACCAGAGGGTGACGACCGCGACGAAATACTCGGTTGGATTATGCCGCGCCTCAGCGACTTCTCCACCAACCGCAGCTATTTCTCCTGGCTGCAAGGACGCAAGAAGGAATACAACCTCGATGCACGTATCAAGGGCGGCGAGCGTCACATGATTATGAGCGGTGAATACGACCGCTATCTGCCCATGGACATCTATGCCGGCTATCTCATCAAGGCCATCCTCACCGCCGACCTCGACCGCATGGAGGCGCTGGGCATCTACGAAGTGGCCCCCGAAGACTTTGCCGTAGCCGAATTTGCCGACTCCTCCAAACTGGAGCTGCAGCGCATCGTGCGCCAAGGTCTCGACCTGCTACGCAAAGAAGGATAAGAAAATAATTCCTATAGTACCTATAGTAACTATAGTACCTATAAAATAAAACAGAAGACAATGAATTTCATAAAGAAGACTTTTGATAAGGCACGGCCCGCATTCAGCGAGGGCGGCAGGCTGAAGAGCCTGCGCTCAGTGTTTGAGGGATTTGAATCGTTTCTGCTTGTGTCAAACGCCACCAGCCGCAGCGGAGCCAGCATACACGACGCCATCGACTCCAAGCGCATAATGTCGATGGTGGTGATTGCACTGATGCCCGCCATGCTCTTCGGCATGTATAACATCGGCTACCAGCACTACATGGCCGCAGGCCTGCAAGGAGGGCTGATGGAAATGTTTGCCTATGGTCTGCTGGCCCTGCTGCCCAAGATTGTGGTAAGCTATGTGGTGGGCCTTGGCATTGAGTTTGTGGTAGCGCAGTATAAGCACGAGGAGATTCAGGAGGGATACTTGGTCACCGGTCTTATCGTGCCGCTGATTCTGCCCATCAACTGCCCCCTGTGGATGATGGCTGTAGCCATCGCCTTTGCCGTAATCTTCGCCAAGGAGATATTCGGCGGCACGGGCATGAACATATTTAATGTGGCGCTCGTAGCAAGGGCTTTTCTGTTTTTCTCCTACAGCAGCAAGATGACCGGCGACGATGTATGGGTGGCCAAGGAGTCTATCATGGGACTTGGCAAAGATCTGCCCGACACCTTTACCTGCGCCACGCCGCTGGCCGAGGTAGGCAGCGGCGATGTGACGACCAGCCTTAACGACATGATTGTAGGCCTCATCCCCGGCTCAGTGGGCGAGACCAGCGTAGTGGCCATTGCCCTGGGCGCTGTGCTGCTGCTGTGGACCGGCATCGCCAGCTGGAAGACCATGCTCAGCGTATTTGTGGGCGGCGGCATTACGGCAGCCCTATTCCATGCCGCTGGCACTTCTCCCCTAGAGTGGTATGAGCACCTGGCGCTAGGCGGATTCTGCTTTGGCGCAGTGTTTATGGCCACTGACCCCGTAACCTCGGCTCGCACCGAGGGAGGCAAATATATCTACGGACTGCTCATAGGTGTGATTGCCGTGCTAGTGCGCGTGCTCAATCCCGGCTATCCCGAGGGTATGATGCTCGCCATCCTATTTATGAACCTCTTCGCCCCGCTCATCGACTACTGCTTCGTGCAACGCAACATCAGCCACCGCATGAAGAGGGCAAAGGCCAATAACCGTTAGTTATTTGAAATTTAAAATTTGAAATTTGAGATTTGAATGCCGTAGAAATCGCGAAGACTCTGTCAGTGGTCGCGCCCGGCGCGGACTGACAAAAGAGAGTCTGAAAGTGAAGCGGCAAATACAACCAAATCCGGACGCAGATAACTAAATAACAACATAGAATCATGAGTAAGAAACTAAATACCAATTCCAACCTGTATATCGTCATCTACGCTACCGTGATGGTGGTGATTGTGGCTTTTCTGCTTGCCTTCGTGAGCAAAGCACTACAGAAGAAGAGCGATGCCAATGTGGCTATCGACAAGAAGTCGCAGATACTGGCCGCCCTCTGCATACGCTCGCTTGACAAGGACATGGTTGAAGCCAAGTATGCCGAAGTGGTAAAAGAAGAGAAAGACCTGGACGGCGACCATCCCCTGTATGTCTGCGAGGTGGATGGTCAGACGAAATATGTAGTACCGGTAAAAGGTATGGGCCTCTGGGGCGGCCTTTGGGGCTACATCGGCATCAATGATGACGGCAATACCGTTTACGGCGCCTACTTCTCCCACGAGAGCGAGACTGCTGGTCTGGGCGCGCTGATAGCCGAGCTGCCCTTCCAGGAGCAATTCAAGGACAAAAAGATTTTTGACTCCGACGGCAATGTAGCCTTATCGGTGGTCAAGGTTGGCAAGAAAATCGACGGCCTGGACGAAGGGAGCCGATGTGATGCCCTAACGGGTGCCACCCTCACCTCCGACGGCGTGGACCAGATGCTTAAATCCTGCCTCGGCAAATACAAGGAAATCCTCAACAACAACCAATAACCGTTAAACAATAATGGCTTTTCTATCAAAACAAAATAAGGAGGCTCTGGTTGAGCCCCTCAACAGAAATAACCCCATAGTGGCGCAGGTGCTCGGCATATGCTCTGCACTGGCTGTTACGGCACAGCTCAAGCCAGCCATTGTGATGGGTTTGTCAGTAACTGTCATCACGGCTATGGCCAATGTGGTCATCTCGCTGCTACGCAACACCATTCCCAACCGCATACGCATTATCGTGCAACTGGTGGTAGTGGCTGCGTTGGTGACAATTGTGAGCATGGTTCTAAAAGCTTTCCTCTATGATGTAAGCGTACAGCTCTCTGTCTATGTGGGGCTTATAATCACCAACTGCATCCTGATGGGTCGCCTTGAAGCCTTCGCCATGCAGCAGAAAGTGCTACCCTCACTGCTCGACGGCATTGGCAACGGCCTCGGCTACGCCTGGATTCTGGTTGTGGTGGCATTCTTCCGCGAGTTGCTGGGTAACGGCACACTGCTAGGCTACACCGTAATACCGCAGGGTGCCTATGACCTCGGCTATATGAACAATGGTATGATGACCATGCCTGCCATGGCCCTCATCATAGTAGGTTGCGTCATATGGGCCAACTGTGCATTCAACAACAGAAAGAATAAACCCTGACAGGAAGTTAATAAAAAGTTAACAGTAGTCACCCTTAAACAGAAAAAAGATGGAACACTTCATAAGTCTATTCGTCCGCTCCATTTTTGTGGACAACATGATATTTGCATTCTTCCTCGGCATGTGCTCCTACCTGGCCGTGAGCAAGAGTGTCAAGACCGCCTTCGGCCTCGGCATAGCAGTAACCTTTGTGCTGCTTGTAACAGTGCCCGTTGACTGGCTGCTCCAGACCAAAGTGCTGTCTGAAGACGGTCTGCTGGGCATCGACCTCAGCTACCTGTCGTTTATTCTCTTTATTGCCGTAATTGCCGGCATCGTTCAGCTGGTGGAGATGCTGGTGGAGCGCTTCAGTCCCTCGCTCTATGCGGCTCTTGGCATTTTTCTGCCGCTCATAGCAGTCAACTGCGCCATCATGGGTGCCAGCCTATTTATGCAGCAGCGCATCAACCTTGACCCCGCCAACACACAATTTATCGGCGGCTTTAGCGACTGCATAGCCTACGCACTTGGCAGCGGCATCGGATGGATGCTAGCCATTGTAAGCCTTGCAGCCATTCGCGAGAAAATGGCTTACACCGATGTGCCCCAAAATCTACGCGGCCTCGGCATCACGTTCATAACCGTGGGCCTGATGGCAATGGCATTTATGTGTTTCAGTGGAATGAAAATCTAAAAGCACCCCTCTTCTATCCTTCAATCCTTAAACTCTTCAATTCAATAAATGGACATACATTTCATTCTCGCCAGCATAGGCGTTTTCTTAGCAATAATCATACTGCTCGTTATCGTGCTGCTCGTGGCAAAGAAATATCTTTCCCCCAGCGGCAATGTCAATATAAGCATCAATGACAAGGACGTCCTTTCCGTTCCACAAGGCGGCACCCTGCTGTCTACCCTTGCTGAGAGCGGCGTATTTTTGCCCTCGGCATGCGGCGGCAAGGGCAGCTGCGGCCAATGCAAATGCCAAGTAGTGGAAGGCGGCGGCGCGATACTTGCCTCCGAGAAGGGTCAGTTCACCCGCAAGCAGATCAAGGACCACTGGCGCCTGGGGTGCCAGTGCAAGGTTAAGGGCGACCTCCGGATTAAGGTGCCGGAGAGCGTGCTCGGCGTCAAGGAATACGAGTGCACCGTGGTGAGCAACAAGAATGTGGCCACATTTATCAAGGAGTTTATCGTAGCTCTGCCCGAGGGTGCCCACATGGACTTCGTGCCCGGCTCCTATGCACAGATACGCATTCCCAAGTACGAGATGGACTACGACAAGGATATTGACAAGGCTTCCATCGGCCCAGAGTACCTGCCATCATGGGAGAAATTCGGTCTCTTTGGCCTAAAGTGCCGCAACACAGAGCCCACCATACGCGCCTACTCCATGGCCAACTATCCCGCTGAGGGTGACCGCTTCATGCTGACTGTGCGCATAGCCACACCGCCTATGAAGCCAAAGCCTGAGGTTGGTTTCCAGAATGTGATGCCTGGCATCGCCTCTAGCTATATCTTCACTCTCAAACCCGGCGACAAGGTGTTGATGAGCGGACCCTACGGTTACTTCCACCCCATCTTCGACTCCAAGAAGGAAATGATTTGGGTTGGCGGTGGTGCTGGTATGGCTCCGCTCCGTGCCCAGATCATGCACATGACCAAGACCCTTCATACAACCGATCGCGAGATGCACTATTTCTATGGTGCCCGCGCTCTCAACGAAGTGTTCTACCTTGACGATTTCCACCAGCTGGAGAAAGAGTTCCCCAACTTCCACTTCCATCTGGCTCTTGACCGTCCCGATCCCGCTGCTGATGCTGCCGGCGTAGCCTACACCGCGGGATTTGTTCACCAGGTGATGTACAACACCTATCTCGAGGACCATGAGGCCCCAGAAGACATTGAATACTATATGTGCGGCCCCGGCCCGATGAGTAAGGCTGTGGTAGGCATGCTCACCGACCTCGGCGTAGAGCCTGAGAGCATCATGTATGACGACTTCGGCGGATAGGCTTTGGAATACTGATTACATAAAGGTCTGGGCGGCCAACTTCATGATATTCTTCTCTTTCATGATAGTGATGCCGCTGTTGCCGCTATACCTTAGCGAGGAGTTTGGTGCCGACAGACACACCATAGGCATTGTGCTGAGTGGCTATACAATCACTGCCCTGCTGGCGCGTCCATTCAGCGGCTATCTGGTTGATACCCTGCCACGCAAGGTAGTGCTCCTTACCAGCTATTTCCTTTTCTTTTTCCTCTTTGCCGGTTACATCGTAGCCACATCCCTGACCCTCTTTGCCATCGTGCGTACCCTCCACGGCGCCCCGATGGGCACTGTCACGGTGGCCAACTCCACTGTGGCCATTGATGTACTGCCTTCCTCGCGCAGGGCAGAGGGCATAGGCTACTATGGGCTGAGCAACAACCTGGCCACAGCCATCGCCCCCACCGTAGGCCTGCTCATATATCAGCACCTCAACTCCTACAACCTCATCTTCACCGTGGCACTCATAGCCTCCGGCATAGGCCTGCTCATCAACAGCACCGTCAAGATGAAGCCGCGCCCCGCCGTTGCCGGCAAGCAGCCGCTCTCACTCGACCGATTTCTGCTGCTCAAGGGCTGGAGCGAAGGCACCACGTTGGCATGCCTGGCGTTCAGCTATGGCGTGCTCTCCACCTACCTCGCCATATATGGCAAGGAGGAACTGGGTGTCACCGAAGGAACAGGCCTCTTCTTCGCCATCCTCTGCATAGGTCTCATGGCCAGTCGCCTCATTGGCGTACGCACCTTGCGGCAAGGCCGCATCCTGTGGAACTGCACCATAGGCATGACCATCTCAGTATTCGGCTATCTGCTCTTTGCCGCCGTGCCCACAAGCCTTGGCTACTATGGTGCCGCCCTAATAATCGGCCTCGGCAACGGCCATATGTTTCCTGCCATGCAGAATATGTTCATCAACCTCGCCCCCGCTTCCCAGCGCGGCACGGCTAACTCCACCCTGCTTACCGCATGGGACGTGGGTATTGGCCTCGGTATTCTATTCGGCGGAATGGCTGCACAATGGGGTGGCTACCATGCCGCGTTCTGGATGGCATGGGTCGTCAATGCGGCAGGTGTGGCGTTCTTCTATCTATATGCCTCGGGACACTATAGCCGCAACAAACTGGCATAACGAGAGTGTTTTTTGCATAAAAGCAAAGCTTTTATTCCTTTTTCGTTCTTTTTTGGGTGATATTGCACAACGATATCGGAAGTTTGCGCTATCTTTGCATGATAGTATGATGCCCTCTTAAGGAATCGATGTCATTATTTGCAAAAACACGTAACACATAAATTAAATGAAAAAAGCTTTATTCTATGTGGCAGCCGTCATAGCGATGGCCTTTATCTCCGACACTGCCTCCGCCCAGAAATGGCAGGCCAAGATTGACACCCTTTGGGCCAGTCACCGCTATGAGCAGGTGGGCGACAAGTACACCCTAAGCAACTCCAACTACACCTCCATGAAGGGATGGTCCGAAAACGGTGCCACTGTCGTCTACTACTGGCGCATCGCCCCAGGCCATGTGAGGGCAGACCTCGTTTATACCCCCAACTATATGCGCCGCCCCGTATTCGGCATCAAGGTCATCCGCGTCAACACTGACGAGCTGATGTATGAAGGCACAATCGCCACCACATCCTACAAGAAGGAGCAGACCACCATAGAAGCCATCAGCGACATCAACATACCCGCCGACGAGTATTACCGCATAGAGTTTACGGTTGACAACCCGTCGTATGTCAACTATATCCACTACTTCCTGGTGCAGCGTGAAAATGCCTTGCCCGTGGCCACCATGTCTAACATGGGCGGTACCGGCAGCCACCTCTTCGATTTTGGCACCACCGACCCACTGGCTCCGGCAGGCAATGCCTACGACTGGGCCTATGTGGAGGGCATGGTACTGAGCGAGCATCAGCATCCTTGCGACTACTTCATGACCATCGGCGCACTCAACAGCTACATGGGTTTCCAGACCAATGGCCGAGTGAACAACGGTACCGATTTCAACCGCCGCGTCCTCTTCTCCGTATGGGACAACGGCAACACCGACGAAGACCCTGACCTGCCCGAGTATATGCAGGCCGAGGTGTTTGACTACAACCACGAGGGAGTATCCGGCCACGGCGGTGGCGAAGGCTCCACCGGCTCGGTAATGTTTATGGACAAGACCTGGTACTGGCAACCCGACCACTGGGTACAGTTCCTGCTCAATGTTCGCCCTGAGAATGTACGCATCCCCATGAAGGACAAGCATGGCAACGACTCCATAGCCGAGGCAGAGAACACAGTGATGACCGCGTGGTACAAGATGGACAACTGGCCCGAGTGGCAGTATATGGCCTCCATCCGCGCTGCCTTCATCAATCAGCTAATTGGCGGATGGTACAGTTTCATCGAGAACTTCGGCGGCAACGAGGGCTGGGGCAAGCACCGCGTAAACTATCGCCATGCTTTCATGCGCTCAGCTGCCAGCGGCGAATGGTATAACCGCAACTATGTCAACTTCTTCCCCTGCTACACTGCCGAGCGCCCCAAGTCAGAGGCCAGCCACGGAGCCTCCGGCACCATGGACAACACCTTCTTCCTGGAGTACGGCGGTTACAACGTGCACTATGACAGCGCCCACTATACCTCGCTCCTTGAGGACAAGACCTGCGTTGACACCATCAACCTTGACCGCCTCAACGACCGCATCGACCAGGCCCTCAAGCTCTCCAACCGCTATTATGTCAATCAGAATATCAATAAGGCATGCCCCACCTATCCCAAGAGCGACTGGACGGCGTCATCCAACGACGGCGTCAATCCCGCCCATGCCCTAGATAATAATATGCAGACCCACTGGTATGCTGCCGGCAGCGGCACTCACACCATCAACTTCAGCGCCAGCGAGGACCACGTGATCACCTCCTTCATAGCCAAATCCACAGCCAACAGGTGCCGACTGGTTGATGTCTATACCTCCGACAACGGCCAGGACTGGACCCTCGCCGCCGACAGCATCTATATGCACAACCACAACGACTGCGAGGTCAGCCTGCCCCATAGCGTTAAGACCAAGAATATCCGCCTCGTCTTCTACGACCACGTTCACGGCGACTACGTAACCATGCACGACATAGTCTTCAAGGGCGCCTACGACCTTGATGCCATCAAGGAGGTAGCCAAAGAATATATTGACCATGAGAACGCACTCAACTACTACGCCAGCTCCGATCTTGAAGGCGTCAAGGCCGTCTATGCCGACGGTGCCTGCACCGATGCTGAAGCTCTGAGCGTAGCCCTCAAGCAAATGGCCATGAACGGCACCCTGCTTAAGTATGGCAAAGCCGCCCAGAAGAACAATGTGGCCGCCGATAATGCCTACCTCATCAGCGCCACCACCAACCGCGGTTACCTTTGCGCCACTCCTGACGGCAAGGTCACCATCAAGGAGAGTGCCGCCGATGGAGCCCTGACACAGTATGCCACCAAGGTTGACGTGACCGATCCCTACAACTCATGGCAGGTGCTCTCCACCGAGCGTTATGCCGACACCTATTACCTCTACAATATCGGCACCGCCAAATACCTAACCCTCAAGAATGGCAGTCCAGCCCTTGCCGATGAGCCCTATGCGCTCGGCGTAAGTGGCACAGGCTCCCGCCTCAATTTCTCCTGCACCGACACCCACGACGCCGCCAACGGCATGGCTCTGGCCTTCGACCTTGCTTCGGCCGTACAGCCGGTGACCGTAGCCCCGCGCATTAAGGGTCAGAACTTCGTACTCTACAACAACTATTACCTCCGCCCGGAAAACCACGCCACTCTCGCCCTCATCGAGCAAGCCACCACCCAGCCGCGACTCGATGCCGCCGTTGAGCGTGCCGGCCGCCTGCTGGCCCTGGAAGACGGCATCGTGGGCAGCCTTGCCGACCAGGCTGAGAAGCAGGCCATTGCCGACCTGTACAACAATGGCAACGTGGCTACCGCCAACCTCACAGCCCTGGAAGATGCCATCCTCAATGCCAAATATGTAGAGATTGACAAGCACCACACCTATCGCATCATAGCCGACAACGACGCTGAGGAAAGCAGTTGCATAACCGTCAGTTCACCATGGCTCACCATGGCCAAAGAGTCCGCCGAGGCCAGCCAGATGTGGACCATCATTCCCGAGGCCTCAGGCTATCGCTTCAGTTCGCAGCAGTACGGATTCGACATGCAGCCCATCGAGGGCTATGGCAACCTCCACCTCACCGCTGCCGACAAGTCATTTGCCTACCATTTATCCCAGGCTACCGAGGGCAGCTTCTATCTCTCTCAGGGTTCCTTCCACCCCTACACCGCCAATAGCAAGGGCACCAACGTAGCCTTCCAAAAACAGAGTGCCGACGGCTCACGGTGGAAGATTAAGCCCGTCGAGACCTACGATGTCAAGCTCAACGCCAGCGGCGTAGGCCTAATGTACGTAGACTTCGACACCAAACTGCCTGAGGGAGTCAGCGCCTACATAGCCGACCATGTATCCTCCAGCGGCGTCATCAGCCTACTCCAACTCACCGACGCCATTCCCCACTCCACTGCAGTGGTGTTGCGCGGCGAGCCCTACGCCACCGTGTCACTCACCGTGGCAGGCCGTGAGCTAGAGCCCTATGACGGAGCCAACATCCTCACCGGCACCTTGCTCAAGAAGACAGGCCTCGCCAAGGGCACATGCTACAGCCTCAAAACATCCGGCGGCCAAGCCGTCATGAAGACATCCGCCGTGGCCACCACCATTGCCGACAACAAGGCCTACATCCTCAGCACAGAGGGAATGCCCGAGCTGGACACCTATACCTTCGACTTTGAGAATATCATCGACTCCGTCACCCCCATAGAGAGCAAGCCTCAAGCCACGAGCCTCAAGCCTCAAGCCACCTACGACCTCCAGGGTCGTCCCACCGATGCCAGCACCCCCGGCATCAAGATAACCAACGGCAAGAAAACCGCTAACCGATAGAACCACAAACCTATAACTTTACCTCTCCCTTTTAATTAAGAGGGGGACTCCCCATTTTCAAATAACAGCAATGAACAACCTCCGTTTTACATCCTTTAGAAAGGCTTTCACGGCATTAACCGCCGCAGTGGCGCTGTGCCTGTCAGGCAGCATCCATGCCCAATCAGAAGAACTGACTGAGGGATACTACCGCATCATCTCCGCCGGCAACGGCACCGGCTATTACACCGGCGACACCCCACCCGATGTCAATTACAACTATGAGGGCAAGGTGGCGTGGTACAATGACGGAGGTCTCGTCCGCTGGGCCACCTACGACCCCAACGACTACAGTATGATTTACCAGCTGAAGAAGGACGACTCCGGCGCCTGGCTCATCTTTAATCTGCGCGACCAATCCTACGTAGAGGCTGGCACCAAGTCCTATGGCGGCCAGGTGTCCGCCTCCAGCACTCCCACCGCTCAGGAACTCATAGCTGTGGATGGTGGCAAGTGGATGATCAAGGCCGCCAGCTCGCGATTTATCTACTCCATGACCGCCAGCCATAACGGTCTCGATGCCGAAGATGCCAATCTCAGCGTATGGGGCACCACCGAAGAGGGAGCAAGGTTTGGTGTCAACCTGTGGTATGTCAATCCCGTACCCGAGGAAGTGGTCAGCTATCTACGCGACAATGATATGCAGGGCACCCTCTCCATCGCCACCGACCCCGAAGCGCCTCAGCCTGGCAAGAAATACGTTATCAAGAATGCCACCGCTGATTTCTACATCACCTCCGAAGGAGGCATGACCAACCTGGCCCTGCCCGAGAAACCCTACTTCTGGCAGATTGAGGCCAGTGGTCGCGATGTTGACGGCTATCCCACCTATTTCCTCAAATCCGTAGATAAGGGCGCCTATTGGCAGCACATTGACTACGCCGCCAAGAGGTGGGACGACGGCAATCCATACGATGCCTACGACTGGTATGACTATGCCGGCCTCAATGCCGAAATGGGCCCCGCCACCACCGCCATGGAGGTCACCGTGCTCGCCGCCTCCTCCACCGCCAACTGGCGCAGCGAGGGAGCCACATCAGGCTATGTGCTAGCCATGCGCGACCCCGTGGTGGCTAACAAGACCTACTACTACAAGCTCGGCCATCAGGACAACAATGTCGGCATGGAACCCTGGAATGAGGGCGTGGGCTGGCTCTTCTATCCCGTCAGCGACAGCAACGACGCCTACGAGGAACTGCAGAACACCATCGATGCCTACGGCGCCATCGCCACCGCCGACCTCCCCATGAGCCCCGACCCAGGCTTCTACAGCTCCGACAAAGTCGAGGCCTACCTCGCCGCCCTCGAGAGCGCCAGGCAAGCCACGCGCAGTGCTCCCCGCACCAAGCTACGCCAGCTCAGCGAGGCTCTCAAGACTGCAGCCGAAGCCCTACAGCAGCCCAACCCAATCATCGAGGGCTACTACTATATCGTAACCGCGGGCAACGGCACCGGATATTACACTGGCGACACCCCACCCGACGTCAACTACAACTTTGAGTTCACCAATGCCATGTACAATGAGGGCGACCTCGTCCACTGGAAGGCCTTCGACCCCAACGACTTCAACCAAATCTACCATTTCTATCCCGACGGCAACGGCAACTGGTTCGTGCAGTCCGCCCTCAACGCCACCTATATCAACAAAGGCACCAGCACCTACTCCACCAAGATATCCACCACCCTCGAGCCCACCACCGCCCAAGTGTTCGAACCCATAGGCCAGGGCAAGTTCACCATCAAGCCTGACGGCAACCCCTACGTCTATTCCATGGCCGCCACCCATAACGGCAGCACCAATGACGAGGGCACCCTCAACATTTGGGGTTCCTATTCCGAGGCCGTCAAATTCGGAGTCAACGTATGGTATGTCAAGGCAGTGTCCGCCGAGGTAATAGAAGAGTTCAACAAGACCGATGCCGGCCTCATGGCCCTCTGCGCCAAGTATGAGGCAGCCATATCCTCCATGCCCACTGATGAGGAGCCCGGCTTCTACTTTGCCGACAATGTGCAGACTTTGCGCCAGGCTATCGCCACCGCCAGGGAACGCGCTACCACAACCCTTACCGACGAGGAGAAGGCCGAACTGCGCCAGCAACTCGAGACCGCCTACAACCAGGCCTGCGAGGTACGTCCCCTCACTGACGGCTATTACTACCTCGTCAGCAACTATGAGGCCTACCGGCAGACCTTTGGCAACTATCCCGCCATCTACACCACCGCACTCAGCACCGGCGGCAACACCACCGCTTGCTACTATGACACTTTCGACCCCGACAATGCCAACTATATCTATAAGGTAAGCACCACAGGTGAGCCCGGTACCTTCCACGTGCAGAACGCCTACACCTTGCGCTATCTCAACACCGGTGAAGGCACCGGCCGTGCAGGCGGAGTCTTTACCAGCACCCCCGACATCGTCAACAGCCAGATTGTACGTTGGCACTCCGCCGGCAAGTTCTGGATGGCCGACCAGCAGGCCTCCGACATAGGCCACGCCATCGCCAACCCCTCCGCGCTCAACAAGCGCCTGTTCATCGTCGGCGGTACATCCTTCACCGACAACATCCCCGCCGACCTCAGCGGCTATAACACATGGTCCTTCATCCCCCTCACCGAGAGCCAGGCCGCCACGCTCATTGCCGCCCAGCGCGACAATGACGCCCGCACCCTCCAGGCTTACAACCAGATGGTCTCCTACGCCGACGAGATCAGCGCCGCCTATCAGGAAATTATCACCGATCAGGAAGGTCTCTACAATAGCACCGCCGTCACTATGCTCAAGTCACGCCACAGCACCGTGCAGAGCCTTGTCAGCATCCGTCCCTACGACATCGCCACTCCCGCCTCCACCTATGCCGAGGCCGAGGCCGACCTGCGTGATGCCTACCAGGCAGTGCTCACCACCAAGCCCGACACCACCAGCAACCAACAACTCACCGGCATCCCCATCGGAGCCGTTTCCGTTGACTATACCACCAGTCAGCCCTCAACCACTGTCAATATGCCCGCCGAGGCCTTCGACAACGACTATACCACCATTTATGCCGCCTACGACCGCAGCACTGGATGGGTAGGTCTCGACCTCGGCCAGAAATATGTGATTGACCGCATAGCCTATGCCCCGCGCGCCGGATGGGCCAGCCGCATGGTGCTCGGTATCTTCGAGGGCGCCAACGAGCCCGACTTCAGCGATGCCATGCCCTTCTACATGATACGCACCGCCCCCGAGTATGAGCAGCTAACTTCCGACACCGTGCTCTGCACTCGCGGATTCCGCTATGTGCGCTACATTGGCCCCAACGAGTCGCGCTGCAACGTCAGTGAGCTCCGCTTCTACGGCCATCCCGGCCGTGGCGACGATAGCCAGCTCCTCCAGCTCACCAATCTGCCCACCGTTATCATCCGCACCCAGGCCAACGTAGCCGATGTCACCTCCAAGAGCACCTGGCTTCCCGGCATGGCCTACGTCATCTCCGACGGCGGCACAGCCTTTAAGGGCGACACCATGACCGTGCGCGGCCGCGGCAACGGCAGCTGGACCTTCCCCAAGAAACCCTACAAACTAAAGTTCGCTGGCAAGACACGACTTCTCGACATGCCCGCCAAGGCGCGCGAATGGACTCTCATCAACAACTACGGCGACAAGACCCTCATCCGCAATGCCATAGCCTTTGAGATTAGCCGCATCTTCGAGATGGACTACACACCCGCCCTCTCTCTGGTGGATGTCATCTTCAACGGCCAGTACAAGGGCAGCTATCAGCTCTGCGACCAGGTGGAGGTGCGCAAGAACCGCGTCGACATCACCGAAATGACCCCCGACGACAATGAGGGCGAGGCCCTTACCGGAGGCTATCTCATCGAGCTCGATGCCTATGCCGGCGGCGAGCCCAAGCGCTTCACCTCCAATCCCTACAGCATACCCGTAACTGTCCACTATCCCAAGCACGACGAGATCACCGATCAGCAGTTCAGCTACATCGTCAGCACCTTCAATGACCTCTGCGCCCGCGTATTCTCCAAAGAGTTTAAAGACCCCGACCTTGGCTACTCCGCCTTGCTGGCCGAGGACACTTGGCTCAAATACTTCCTCATAGCCGAGCTCAGCGGCAATACCGACAGCTAC
>CADAZW010000002.1 GCA_902792555.1 uncultured Bacteroidales bacterium
CTGCCCATGTGGGCACGGTGCCCGGAGCCTACAACTTCTGGTTCCATGCCCCGGCTCCTCCGGAGGTGGATGAAGGGATGGAAGGCGAAGCCCCAAGCCTCAAATCTCAAATCTCCAATCAGCGTTATCCGCTGCTTATCTTCCTCCATGGCCGCAGTCTGTGCGGCAGAGACCTGGCCAAGGTGAAGCGCTACGGCGCCATTGATGCCGTGGCCCGCGGACGCAGCATCGACTGCTTTATCATGGCGCCGCAGAATCCCGGCGAGTCGTGGAATCCCCACAAGATAATGAAAATCGTTGACTGGGCCTCCAAGAAATATAACGTCGATACCACCCGTATCTATGTCTATGGCATGAGCCTTGGTGGCTACGGTACCCTCGACCTTGCCGCCACCTATCCCGACCGCATTGCTGCCGCCATGGCTCTGTGCGGCGGCGCTACCGTTAAGGATCTCAGCGGACTCAGCCGCCTGCCTCTCTGGATAGTCCATGGTACCGCCGACAGCCGTGTGCCCGTGTCTGCCAGCGACAAGGTGGTGGCAGCTATCAAGGCCACCGGCGACGACTCGCGCCTTATCTATACTCGTATGCCCGGTATCGACCATGGCCGTCCCGCCCGCATCTTCTATATGGGCCAGACCTACGACTGGCTTTTCTCTCATTCCCTGCTTGACCCTGGGCGCGAAGTCAACCGCGACTTCGTCATCACCTCTGAGATGCTCAACAGCGCCTATCAGGACCTCGGGCGCAACTTCAAGCCAGACTATGATGAGTAGCTGAGTAAACAGTCGAAACCCACGTTTCGGTTAAGCCGCAGGCAGAAAGCCTGCAGGCACCACTATAAGGCAAAGGCCGGTTCCAGCAAGGAGCCGGTCTTTCTGATGATAGCCTTGAGCAGACCCTATACTCCGGTCTCCAGCAGCCCCTTAACTGCTGGCAGCATCATTGCCTGCGGCAAGAGCTCCGTGAGGTCGAAGACAGAGCATTTAATTCTGATGAGAAGAGAAAAAATTGAGAGGAGAAATAAAATGATTGCGAAAAGAAAAAATCTAATCGCGCGGAGCCGTTCAGTTTCGGCGCGATTAGAATTGACCTCGGCGCGATTAGATTTCGTTTCTGCGCGATTAGATTTGCCGCTCCGTTAAACATTGACCATTAACCGTTGACCAATAACCAATAACCGTTAAAT
Source organism: uncultured Bacteroidales bacterium (assembly GCA_902792555.1). Lineage (GTDB taxonomy): Bacteria > Bacteroidota > Bacteroidia > Bacteroidales > Bacteroidaceae > UBA6382. The sequence continues at coordinate 1,190 of CADAZW010000002.1, forward strand.
CCATAATATTATTATTGCTGTCCGTTAAAATATTTATTAACGCCATCAAGGCGCATGTTGTCTTATTTTTTGACTCAGATAAAGAGGAAGGGCTTACTTCTTTGCAGCCGTTGCTTGTATTATTGCGATTAAATCATACGTCCCTCAACAGAAGTTACTCTCATACGCCCCCGTCTGCCTCGCAAGCTCGGCAGCCACCCCCTCGCTCCGCGAGGATATCCATATTGAATTCCCCAAAGGGGTCCCCGCTTAGATGGGGAGCTGACACGCCATTCTTCTGTTTGCAGGTGTAAGGATATCATGGAGACGGCTCCCCCTCTAAGATAGAGGGGGTGGCCCGTAGGGCCGACAGCAATATAAGATTATAAGAATTCTGGAATCAAATCCAAAAACTTATAAGATTTCTGGAAAAGCAGCCTGTTTGCTATGATTGCAAAATTGCTGAGATATTTGCTACCTTAATTTTATCTTTCGGGAGTAGGTTCGCCCGTTTACGGTCCAGCGGAGGATGTAGATATGCTCCTCTCCCGTCCCCTCATGGGGGGAAGCTACGCGTTGACCGTTGAGGTCGTAGAGGGCGATGTCATTGACCGTTGACCATTGACCATTGACCGTTGGCTGTTGGCCGTTAGCAAACTGGAGGCGGATCTGGTTGGTGTGGGGGTCGTAGAGAATGCGGTAGTCGAGGTCGTCATCCCGGTGGGCGGCGATGGCGGCGGAAATGGTTTCGTCGGCCTGCTCCACATACCATTGACGGGTGGGCTTGGCAGCGTTGTCGGAGTTGTTGGTCCAGCTGATGACGGGATTGCCGTCGGCGCTGTCGCCATGGGAGTTGTTCCATGCCAATCGGGTGGCTTTATTCTCTATGGCCCAGAAGTCGCCGGCCTTGACGAAGCGCCAGAGTTGGCGGTCGTCTTTCTCATCAAGCGGCATGAGTCGCAGCTGATTGCCGGTGGTGTAGGTGCCGTCTGAGTTGTCGGCCATGTCGGTGATGGCGAGGTTGCTCTCACGGCTTACGAGACGGTAGTATTCGCCTGTGGCGGGGCGCACTTCCCACAGCTGGGTGGCAGCGCGGTTGTCATCACGGCTGTGGGTGCCGATGTGGTCGGTGCCGTCGCTGATGTCGATGGGGTGGTCAACGCCTGCATTGTATATATAGTAATAGTAGTCGGGGTCTATCTCCATGGGATTGGTGGGCAGCGGCAGTGGCGGCTGCAGACCGTCGGGGTTGGGGAATACGGAAGAGAGGTAGGCGGCATGGTTGACGAGGAAGTCCTTGAGGTAGTCGATGCCTTCCTGATAGGTGGAGAACAGTTGCAGTTCGTCCCAGGTGCGTTGGTTGCTGGGCCAGGTCTGGAAGTTGAGCTGCCGGCTCTCGTCGAGTTCGGCAGCGAGGCTGTCAACGAAGGCGAGGGTGCGCTCTACGAGGCTCTCCTTGCAGACGGCTTTGTGCCACCGGCGCCCAATGAGGGTGCGGAACCAAGGGTCGTTGTACATCTGGACGAACCAGTTCTTGCCGTTGTCGCCGCCATAGCCTGCGTCAAGCATAAGGCGGTTGGTGACCTCGCCTATGCGGTGGCAGTTGTTGAAGGCGATATCGTAGTCCCAGACGGGCCCCATATAGAGGTGTGGGTCTGCCTGCTGCTTGTAGCAGTAGATGCTGTAGAAGCCGTCGCAGTTGCCGCTGTACTCTACGGTGAGGAACCATGAGGCCAGGGCGAGGCTGTCGACCAATGGGCGATAGCCGCGGACGGGGTCACTGAAATCGTCAGAGAAGAGACGGGCCTCAACGCTGTTCATGTATTGGCGGATGAAGTTCACCTGCTGAGGCTGTATAATCTCGTTGTCAGGCTCACGGACGGATATGGGAACGCCGCGGTCGGTATGGAACCAGGGACTATGACCGGAGGCCGGTGTGCCTATCTCCATAAAGTAGCCGCCTGTGATGTCGGAGGTGTCGGTTGGGATAGAGTCTTGACTGACGATGTTGATGCGGTGCGGGTTGATGTCTATCTGGTCGCTGACCTGATAGTTGCCGAGGAAGGTGGAGTTGAGCGTGACATCTACAAAGGTGGCGGAGGGCACAAAAGGCTGCCCGAGGCTCTGACCTATGAAGGAGGCTACGGCATTGCGGATAAGGGTCTTGTCGCTGCAATTTGCAAGGAGTGTCCAGTTGCGGGCCTTGGCATGGTCGTTGCCGAGGAAGTTGGACTTGTGCTTAAACTTGATGCGGTAGGGCTTCTTGGGCAGCCCCCAGGTGCTGTTGCCTCGACCGCGAATCTGCAGGGAGTCGAAGATTTCAATGAGTCCGTCGCGGACACGCCACATCTTGGCATACTGGTAGATTTCCTTGCTGCTGATGTCGGCGCCGTCGTACGTGTTGATGTAGAGGGTGGGGAGATTGGTGTGCTGCTTGATATAGGAGGGTAGTTTGCCACTGCGCAGATTGTTGAGCTCAGCGAGGAAGTTGTCGTATGCCTGCCGTAAGTCATGGAGAGAATCGTCTGTGATATCGCTGTCGCTGAGCATGTCGCCTATGGCAATCTGCTGGCGCAGGGCGGTGGCGACGGAGGGCAGGTCTACGAGGTAGTATGGGCCGAAGACATTCACGTGGATGGGGCGGAATTCGGCAAAATGGCCGAAGGTGTTGCCAGAGGTGTTGGCCAGAATGGTGAAGCGAAGCGAGAGGTAGGTGCTGTCGCCAAGGGATAAGGGATTGGAGATAAATTCCTGTCCTGAGCTTGCATTGCCCAGGGAGATGATGCCGATGTCATCCCAATGCGACTGGTCGTTGCTGCCCTGCACTCCCATGAGGGTGACATGGTTGCCATTCGTCTGACGACGCAGCACATATAGGCCGATGTTGCCACTGATGGGTTGGGAGAAGTCTGTTTGTATGTAATGAGTGTCGGAAACTTGGTTGTGCCAGTCACTATGCCAATAGGTGGTGGCATCGCCGTCAACCATGTATTCTATGTTATTCCCTTCCTGATAATCACTGGCGTTGCTGCTGAGCTGGTCGCCGGTGAGGGGTATCATCAGCGTGTCCTTTCCGATGGCTTGCTGATATATCTCCTTGGATGCTGCAAGAAGTTCGTGGTATTGTTCCGTGATGGTCTGCGCTCCTGAGGCGATAACCGTTAACCAATAACCAATAACCGTTAACCAATAACCGTTGACCATTGAATATTGACCGTTAACCAATAACCGTTAAACGTTACATAAAATTGAAAAATGGAAAAGTTGAAAAATTGAAAAATTGAAAAATGGAAAATTGGAATAATGAAAGAAGAACCTCAATTCTTCAATCTTTAAATTCTTCAATTCTTCTTCAATTCTTCAATCCTTAAATTCTTCAATCCTTAAATTCTTCAATTCTTCTTCAATTTTTCAATTCTTCAATTCTAATTTGACCGTTAACTGCTAACCATTGAATATTGACTATCGATGATTAGAAACCGACGTTTATCTATTTTTTGGGGATTCTTTATTTCTCGTACTGCAGGAGCTGCTCGAGGTGGGGGATGTCAATCATCTTGCGGGAGAGGGTGAGGAGGCCTTGTGACTGCAGGTTGTTGAGCATGTGGGAGATGTGGAGGCGCGTGTCGCCGAGCATGCGGGCCAGGGCTACCATGCCGCCTGCTATCTGCTTGTGGCCGCCATGGTAGAGGAAATTGCGCTTGAGCAGCGTGGTGAAGTGCTGGAGGGTGTCGCCCTCGTGGGGAGCCCAGAGCAGGTGGTTGGTGCGCTGGATGCGGGTGGAGAGCTGGTTGAGCAGATTGTAGTGGAACACCTCATAGGCGAAGAGATGGTTGATGATGTCCTGCTTGCTGACTATGAGTACACGCACATGGGTGAGGGCCTGGATGGTGTGGCTGAAGCTCTGGCGCAGGCCGAAGAGGCTTTCGGTGCCGAAGGCGCAGGGTGCGCTGAAGGTCTCAATGAAGTTGAGGTCCTTGTGGAATGAGCAGCGCGTGAGCTGCACCTCTCCCTCCAGGAGGAAGATTATGTGACGGCAGGGGTCATCCTGACGGACTATCTCCTGCTTGGGGCGGTATGTGCGGAAGTCCACTTTTATCTTGGCAAGGATGGCGGTGAGATCCTCGCGGCTGTGTCCCTGGAAGAGGGGAAGCTGAAGCAGTTGGTCGTAGATGGGCATTGGAGTGAGGAGTGAGGAGTTAGGAATTAGAAATTGTCTTTATTTGACGATTGGACTATTTTACTATTTTACGATTGGCAAGCCGTTGGGCATAAACCTCATTGATTTGACGATTGGACTATTTTACTATTTTACGATTGGTAAGCCGTTGGGCATAAACCTCATTGATTTGACGATTGGACGATTTTACTATTTTACGATTTAATAAGGTGCCGGACTTGGCTAAATTTCAAATTTCAAATTTCAAACCTCAAATATATTTTATTCTTTGAGATATTTGTCTAGTGTGGGCGAGTGCCATTCTTGCATATTGTTGCCCTTGTCGGAATAGATGAGGTATGCCTTTAGGTGGGTGTTGCCTTGGAGCAGGGCTTTTGCTTTGTCAAGGCCCATGACCATGAAGGCTGTGGCGTAGGCATCAGCCATGGCGCAGGTGGGGGCAATGACGGTGGCGGAGAGGAGCGAGTGCTGCACGGGGCGGCCGGTGTGGGGGTTGATGGTGTGGGCGTATCGCTGTCCGTCCTTAATGTAGAAGTTGCGGTAGTTGCCGCTTGTGGCCATGCAGATATCGCTCTTCTGCAGTGTGGCAGTGATTTCCTGGTCTGTGGCGGAGGCGGTGTCAGCCTCGGTGGGCTTGACTATTCCTACCGTCCAGGGCTTGCCGTCGGGGTTGAGTCCTGCGGCACATATCTCTCCGCCTATCTCAACCATATAGTTGGCTATGCCGTGTTTGCGCAGTACGGCTGCGGCCTGGTCGCTGCCGAAGCCCTTGGCTATGGCGCTGAGGTCGAGCATTATCCGCGCATCTTCTTTTTCAATTCTTTCACTTTTTGTTTTCTTTATCTTGCTGTATCCCACGAAGGGCATGATGCTGTCGATGCGGGCCTGAGTGGCGTCGTCGCTATTTTTGAAGCCAAACCCCCAGAGATTGACGAGCGGTGCCACTGTTATGTCGAATGCTCCGCCGGTGGCGTCGGATACCTCCATGGCGAGGTCGAAGACCTGGCTGAGCATCTGGTCGGCGGCGTCTGTCTCGTTGCGGTTGATGCGGCTGACTGTGCTCTGCGGATTGAAGGCGGAGAGGGAGGTGTCAACCTGACCGAGACGGTCGAGGATCTCCTGGTCATAGTCGGAGGAGGACTGATAGGTGATGTGGTAGTAGGTGCCGAAGATCTTGCCTTCCATGCGCCGGTAGGGCGCTGTGTTGGCATCTATCAGTATCCATACCGTGCCACCGATGAGGGCCAGCAGGAATATGGCGCTTAATATGTGTTTGGTTCGTTTGCCCATTGAAAAGGAACTGAAAGAAATTATAAGAAATTTTTCAAAAATTTGTCCAATCGTGAAATACTATAACTCTTAATTATTTGAAATTTGAAGTTTGAAATTTGAAATTTAGCCAAGTCCGGAAATATTAAAATTGAAAAATTGAAAAACGGAAAAGTTGAATTTCAATCCTTAAACACTTCAATTCTTCAATCCTTCTTTTCTCCTTACTCCTTTTATCTCCTTTACCTCCTTACTCCTTTTATCTCCTTTACCTCCTTACTCCTTATATACTATATATCAAATACCAGATTGAAGGTGCCGGTGAAGAGGTGGTCTTTATTCTTGCCGTAGCCGGGGATGTAGTAGGAGTTGCCTGTGTTGTTTTCTTTCTGATGGAAGCGGCGCTTATAGCGTGCGGTCCAGCCGACGTGGAAATTGCGCCATATCTTTGTCTCCAGTCCAAATACGAACTCGCCCCACAGGGCGTTGCTGCTGATGCTCTTCTGCTTGAGGGGCAGGGTGCCGCCCTGCCAGTAGGGGTCTTGCAGGTCAGGGCCGTCAATGTCATATTTGTAAGTGGTGTAGCCAATGCGGATTCCACCGTAGATGCGGTTTGGCGATGTCTTGATGCGGGAGAAATTGTAGTCGCAGCCTAGGCGTATGAAGGGAGCCGTGGTCTTGCAGTGGAGGTTGGTCTCATCGCTGGTCTTGTCGCAGATGCCGAGGCCTGCTTCAACCGTGGGGAAGTATTTGCCGCGCATGTTGAGGCGTGCTCCGCCCTCCAGCTCGCCGTAGTCGTTGACCCGCCACAGCACGGCACCGGCAAGGTTGAAGAAGGCCTGTCCGCCCATCACCAGGGGTAGGGTGTCGGAAGCCATCTTGAATCTTAGCCCGTTGAGGTCTGCCTTGGCCTGCGGCAGCATGAGCATAAGGCTACTTATGGATATCAAAATATATCTTGAGATTCTCTTGACCATCGAAATTGACGTTGGGTTGGCTTACTGCCACGCGGGTTATGGCGTAGCGGAAGGTGGCGGAGGGTGTGCGGCTGGTGCAGGCGGTGGCGGTGATGGAGTGGAAGACGCTTGTGCCGCACTCCAGCGAAACGACGTGGGGCTCATTGGTCTTGCTGACGATGAGGGTGTCGCTGATGCTGGCCTCGCTGCCTTCTGGCGTGAAGCGGAATACCAGGGTGTCGGCCTCGCTGCCGTAGCTCATTGGTAGGCTGACCATTGCCTCATTGGTTGCCCGGTTGAGTATCACGGAGTCGCGCACGGCAATGGTGAGGGTGTCGCTGACGATCAGGCTGCTGTCGTTGGCGGCATCGTAGAATCCGCAGACGAGCCTCACCGAGTTGTTGAGGGGGCAGTCGTTGGAGTTGCAGCCCAGCATTGCCAGGGCCACCAGCCAAATGCAGATGATATTTCTGATGAAATCTTTCACTTATAGCATATTACAAATGAATGCCTAAAGCTCTTCCTCAATCTGGTAGGAGTTGCGGCTGTTGGCATTGCGGCTGATGAGCTCGCCGATGAATCCGGCCAGGAAGAACTGGCTGCCCAGCAGCATCATGGTCAGAGCAATGTAGAAATAGGGCGAGTCGGTAACGAGGCGTGCGGGCACTCCCTTGCTCAGGGCGTAGAGCTTGCCGGCGCCAACGATGATGATGGCCACAAAGCCGATGAAGAACATCAGCGAACCAAGGAATCCGAACACGTGCATCGGCTTGCGGCCGAAATTGCTGATAAACCAGAGGCTCATCAGGTCGAGGTAGCCATTGACGAAGCGGTTGAGGCCGCCGAACTTGGTATGGCCAAACTTGCGGGCCTGGTGTTGGACCACTTTCTCGCCAATCTTGTCGAAGCCGGCATTCTTGGCCAGGTAGGGGATGTAGCGGTGCATCTCGCCATAGACTTCGATATTCTTGACCACGTCCTTGCGGTAGGCCTTGAGGCCGCAGTTGAAGTCGTGGAGATTCTTGATGCCGCTCACCTTGCGGGCAGTGGCGTTGAAGAGCTTGGTGGGCAGGGTCTTCGACAGCGGGTCATAGCGCTTCTTCTTGTAGCCGCTCACCAGGTCGTATTTGTCTTCGGTGATCATGCGGTAGAGCTCGGGAATCTCATCGGGCGAGTCTTGCAGGTCGGCATCCATGGTGATGACTACATTGCCCTGTGCCTTCTCAAATCCGCAGAAGAGGGCTGCCGACTTGCCGTAGTTGCGGCGGAACTTGATGCCTTTCACCTCGGGATTGGCTTGACGGAGCTCCTGCACTTTGTCCCACGAATGGTCGGTGCTGCCGTCGTTGACGAATATGACCTCATAGCTGAAGCTATGCTCGTCCATCACTCGCTTGATCCACTCAAAGAGTTCGCCGAGGCTCTCCTCTTCATTAAATAGGGGTATTACGACTGAAATGTCCATGATTATCTTGTTTTATGATAGTTTCTTCGCACCGCGTTTCTTCGCCATAACATAATGCAGGTTTTCTGTCTATGGCTTAATCGAAGCGTTGTCTTGGTTGATGTCGGAGTTGCGTGTCTTGCCTATAAGGGCGGTGGGCAGCGATAGCAGCAACCCCAGGAAAATATTGACGTTGAACAGGCTGGCGGCAATGTCGGTGGGGCCGATGCTGCGCAGCATCTCCTCCAGGCTGTTGAATCCGCTCTGGGCTACGGCATTGTTGATGAAATCCCTCATGCCGCTTTGCTGCATGGCTTGCTGCATCTCCGGTGCGCTTTGCAGCGCTAAATAGGAGGATACGAAGTCGCCGCCGTCAAACCAGCGGAAATAGGCATAGGCTGCCAGGGCGAGTATGATGGAGGCGTAGAGGTAGAGCAGGGCGGAGTAGAGGTATGCCTTGCCGTAGCCTACGGGCTCGTCCTGACGCACCTGATTCTCAAACCTGCGGGCAAAATAGCACCCCAGAAACGGAGCGCTGATTATCACCATCATGCTGAGGGTGGAGAGCCCGCCGCCGCCCACGCCTTTTACTGCGCATAGGAATCCGAAGCACCAGTAGATGCCGAACAGGAGCCCGTCGAGCATGGCGAAGGCATTGGTTTGCCGCAGGGTGTCATTGCGTGTCATAAGTGGAGCTGCTTGGTGCTGTTAACTTAAATCGATTGCAAATTTAACATAAATTATTAGAATCTGCGATATTTCGGCAGTTTATTTTTTCTTTGCTGCCAGTTCGGCCTTGATAAATGGCGCGGTTATGCTGCCTTTGGCTTTGGCCACCTGCTCAGGAGTGCCTTCAGCTACTATCTGGCCGCCGGCATCACCGCCTTCGGGCCCCATGTCGATGATGTGGTCGGCTATTTTTATCACGTCGAGATTGTGTTCAATCACCACCACAGTGTTGCCCTTGTCAACCAGGCGCGTGAGCACTTGATTGAGTATGCGGATGTCTTCAAAGTGGAGGCCGGTGGTGGGTTCGTCGAGTATGTAGAGTGTGCGGCCGGTGTCGCGCTTGGAGAGCTCGGTGGCCAGCTTGACACGCTGGCTTTCGCCGCCGCTGAGGGTGGTGGACGATTGGCCGAGGCGGATATAGCCCAGGCCTACGTCTTGCAGGGTCTTGATCTTGCGCAGGATGTTGGGCACAGCCTCAAAGAAGTCCACGGCTTGGTCGACGGTCATGTCCAGCACGTCGCTGATGCTCTTGCCCTTGAAGCGCACCTCAAGTGTCTCACGGTTGTAGCGCTTGCCATGGCATGTCTCGCATGGCACCGTTACAGAGGGTAGGAAATTCATTTCCACCACCTTGTAGCCATTGCCCTTGCATGTGGGGCACCGCCCGCCGGGGGTGTTGAAGGAGAAACGCCCTGGCTTGTAGCCTCGGATGGCGGCCTCCGGCAGCTGCACGAACAGGTTGCGAATGTCGGAGAATACTCCGGTATATGTGGCGGGGTTGGAGCGTGGCGTGCGGCCTATGGGGCTCTGGTCCACGGATATCACCTTGTCGATGTTCTCCAGTCCCTCGATGGCGGAGTAGGGCAGGGGGTCCTCCAGACTGCGGTAGAAATGCTTGCTCAGTATGGGCAGCAGGGTGTTGGTGATAAGGCTCGACTTGCCGCTGCCGCTCACGCCGGTTATGCATATCATCTTGCCCAGGGGTAGGGTGAGGGTTATATTCTTAAGGTTGTTGCCCGTGGCGCCGCTGAGGGTGAGGGTGAGACCGTTGCCCTTGCGGCGGGTCTTGGGCACGGGTATTTCCTTCTGGCCGTTGAGGTATTGGGCGGTGAGGGTGCTGCTCTTGAGCATCTCCAGGGGTGGGCCGCTGAATACTATCTGTCCGCCGTGGCGCCCTGCCATGGGGCCTACATCTACTATGTTGTCGGCATGGAGCATCATGTCCTTGTCGTGCTCCACCACGATAACGGTGTTGCCTGTGTCGCGCAGCGATTGCAGCGAATGGATGAGCCTCATATTGTCGCGCTGATGGAGGCCTATTGAGGGTTCGTCGAGTATGTAGATAACATTGACCAGGCCCGAGCCAATCTGCGTGGCCAGCCTGATGCGCTGGCTTTCACCGCCGCTGAGGGTGGCTGAGCCGCGGCTGAGCGAGAGGTAGCCCAATCCTACGTCGAGCAGGAATCGCAGGTGGCTGTTGACCTCTTTGATTATTTCTTCGCCTATTTTCTGCTGATTGGGAGAGAGCTTGGGCAGCAGCTCGTTTATCCACCTGTGGAGGCTTACGAGGTCCATTTCGCAGAGGTCGGCAATGTTTTTGCCGTCGATGAAATAGTGGAGCGCAATCTTGTTGAGGCGGCGGCCGTGGCATTCGGGGCACACCACCTGGCGGTTGAATTGCTCCACCCATTTCTCTGCACTGGCAGAGAGTTCGCCGTCGGCCATCTGCTGCAGATGCTTCACTATGCCGTTATACTTGATGAAATGGTCGTTGGTGGTGTGGATCAGTTCGGCAGGAATGCGTACATCGCGGGTGCTGCCTTGCAGGATCTCGTTGATGGCCTCGTCGGGAATCTCGCTGATGGGGGTGTCGAGGTCGCAGTCATATACCTTGAGCAGCGATTGTATCTCAATGAAAATAAGGGTGTTCTTCTTTTTTCCCAGAGGGGCAATTCCGCCGTTGGCGATGCTCTTGGTGCGGTCGGGAATCACCTTGTCGATATCGATGTCGTTGACCACCCCGAGGCCGTTGCAGTGGGGGCATGCTCCCTGCGTTGAGTTGAAGGAGAAATCGTGTGGTGAGGGGTCGCGATAGCTGAGGCCTGTCACTGGGCACATGAGGTGCTTGCTGTAGTGGCGGTCCTGGTTGGTGTCGGCATCGAGCACGGTAATCATGCCGTCACCCTGGCTCAACCTTATAGCGTGGCTTAAGCTCAATCATCTCGCCGTCAACGCGGGCATAGATGAAGCCCTTGCGGCGGATGGTGTCGAAGAGTTCGCGGTAGTGGCCCTTGCGGTTGCGTACCAATGGAGCAAGGATGTAGATTTTGTGGCCGGCATAGTCGTGGCTGAGCATCTCAATGATTTTCTCCTCAGTGTATTTCACCATGCGTTCGCCGGAGGCATAGGAGTAGGCTTCGCCGATGCGGGCGTATAGCAGGCGCAGGAAATCATAGACTTCAGTTACGGTGCCCACGGTGGAGCGGGGGTTGCGGTTGGTGGTCTTCTGACTGATGGAGATGACGGGCGAGAGGCCGGTGATTTTGTCAACGTCAGGCCGCTGGACATTGTCAAGGAAATTGCGGGCATAGGCGCTGAAGGTCTCGATGTAGCGCCGCTGTCCCTCGGCATAGATGGTGTCGAATGCCAGGCTTGATTTGCCGCTGCCGCTGAGACCGGTGATTACCGTGAGGCGGTCGTGGGGAATGTGCACGTCAATGCCTTGCAGATTGTTGGCGCGTGCTCCGTAGATATCTATGTTGTTTGAAACAGAGTCCATCTGTGTCTTTATTAAAATATGGAGACCCCTCTGCCTCCTCTCCATATGAGCAGGGGGCAAGGGGGCTCAGGAATATAGAAGATTGAGCATTGACTGTCGTCCTATTAACTCCTTGTTGACTTCCCTTCAATTTCTCGTTAACCTGTCAACCCGTCAGGTCGTTCCTGCGGCGGAGTTGTAGGTGTAACCTCTGAGCAGGCTGATGACCTGCCTGATATTATAATGTTTGCCGTCGGCTCCGCGGGCTTCAATCTTGAGGATGTAGACGCCGTCGGGCACATCCTTGCCATTGTGCTTGCCGTCCCAACCCTTGGTGATGTCAGTCCATTCATAGATTTTCACCCCCTGGCGGTTGAAGACGTAGGCGTGGAATGAGATGATGCTCCTGTAATCCTGCTTCACGCGCAGGGTGTCGTTGGGGCCTCCACGCTGAATGGAGTCTCCAACGCATATTCCACTGTGTCGGTGCCTTTTACGAAGCTTATCTGCAGCGATATATAGGATTTGCCAGTCTCCTTGAAGTCGTATTCAAAGTCGGCATCCGTACGGACGAGGTAGGGGTTTTGCTCCTGACCTGATTTATAGACGTGCCACTCATAGAGCGGGGTATAGTCCCCCAGGTTGGTCACATTGCTTGAGAAGGATACATGGATGGGCGCGGAGCCGATGAATTCTGTCACGTCCTGCAGGCCGGTGCTGTCGGTGACCTTCATCTTTGGCTCGGCGTTGGGTAAGTCGCCGTCGGCTTCGGGATAGGTAGAGCCGGAGCGTGCTGAGCCGAAGCCGTCATTGTTGGCTGCGGGGGTGGCGGCAGGTGCGGTAAACTCGTCAGAGTCGGTACCGCATGCTCCCATCAAGGCAAGGCTCAGTCCCAGCAGGAGCAGCAGGCTGGCTTGATGCTTGAATATTTTTCTTATCATATATAATGTATTCGTTTATATCTAATTCTAATAACTGCAAAATTACGCATTTATTGCGAAACGAGCCGGCCTTGGCGGAAAAAAGTTTGGTAATGATATAGATGTTGGCACAGATTACTCATAATGCAGCCAATTCTGACTGCGTTAGTTGTATGTTTATTGCATAGCAGCGTTGATTAGAATATAATCCCATGAAGAAAGATTTTAATCCCGTGGAGCTGGCGTTTTCAACGGGATTAGATTTCGTTTCAAGGCTTTTAGATTTCGTTTCAAGGCTTTTAGATTTCGCTTCAAGGCTATTAGTTTTGATTTCCACGGAACCAAATTGCCCTGCATATTAAATCGTCTGTTTTTCAACTCTTTAACCGAAACAATGCAGGAATGTATGCAAAAAATATTTTATTTTTTTATAGGCAATGACACAGATGTTGGCACAGAGAGAGCATAACTATTGAGAGCATAACTATTTCGCAGAGACCGTAATCTGTGCCAACTGCTATATTGTTGCCAAAAGTTTTATTTCCATGACATAAGGATGAGGGAGCATGGCCAATTGCTGCGGCGGGTGCATGATATGCAATCGGGTGTATGGCTTGAGACATGAGAGCTCGTTAATACAATAATAAATGTATGTGTGTGGATTTTTTCGGGAGGTTATGCGGTTTGTTTGCGGCTATTTTAGTAATTTCGCATCCAAATTATGCGGCTTGTTTGCGGCTATTTTAGTAATTTCGCATCCAAATACACAAGCTATGAACATACTGACAAAAATCTTAATGTTTGCCTGCGTGCTACCTGCCATGGCTCAGGTTAAGGTGGGCGTGTTTCTTCCCTTCAAGTCGGGCGGTGCCATAGGAGAGAGCGCCGTGGAGTATTATCGCGGTCTGCTGATGGCCGTTGACTCGCTCAGTCAGGGCGGTCAGCAGTTTACCGTTACGGCGGCCCACAGCGGCCAGACGGCTCAAGATATGCAGGCCCTGCTCAACGAGAGCCAGAATGGGGTGTTCGATATTATCTTTGCCCCCTCCAATCAGGAACAGCTGAGGATTGTCAATGAATATTCGCGCCGCAACGGCACCAAGGTGGCTGTTCCTTTCGGCGGTGCATACGATGATTTCATCTCCAATCCGTCATTCTATGCCCTGCGTGTAACCCAGACAGACTTCACTCCCTCTGCCTACCAGTTGATGATCAGTGCGCTGAAGGACAAGGTGCCCTATGTGGTATCGTGCAACGGTGAAGCGCAGATATGCCCATTTGCCAACTATGTGAGCAAGTATGTGAAGGGCGCCAAGCAGCTGGAGTGGCCCAAGCAGGAGAAGAAGATTGTGCAGCTGATGGCTGATGAGAATGCAGTGCTCATACCCAGCATGTATGATGAGCAGACGCAGGCCACTATGCACTCGCTCTCCGCCAAGAGCGGCGGTGTGAAGGCTGCCATCGTGGGCTACCCTGCGTGGTACGACCGTGTGCAGACCGAGGCAGACCGCAAGGCCCTGTGTCAGATGAACGCCTATGTCATCCAACAGTATTTTCCGCGTTCAGACCTGCCGAGAGTAAAGAAGTTTGCTGCCATGTATAAGGATAATTTTGACCGCGACCTTCCTCGTGGACGGTTCTCCTTCCCCATGTGGGGCTTCGATACGGGCTACTATATGCTCAAGGGTTTTAGCCGCTATAAGATAGAGTTCTACGACCAGCAGGTCTATGCAGCGCCACTGCAGAGCGCGCTTCGATTCCATCCGCGTACCTCCCTGTCGGGCCTTATCAACACTGCCGTGCTTATGGTGCACTATAAGCCTGATGGTTCACAGGAACTGGTGGAGATGAGCGAATAAGACAGTTTGCTGGGGAAGGCTTGATGTTCGGACATAACTGCTCATTTCGCCTCTTCTATCTGCCTGTGTGTGCACCGCGGTGCCATCAACGATATTATTATACATGAAGAATAAGAGAATAGTCTTTCTTTCAGTTGCACTGTGGCTGGTCGCCTTGTGCAAAGCTCAGATTGGTGAGCCGCGTCATGTGTTGAGCCTTGGCGCCAATGCCGGCGTGGCTATCAATAGCGTGGATTTTGATCCGACCATCAAGCAGAAAATGCATGTCGGTCCCTCGCTGGGCCTGTCGCTGAAATATGTCAGCGAGAAATATTTTACCACCTACTGCGCCCTATACACAGAGCTGAACTATACGCAGCTCGGCTGGGAGGAGGACATACGTGATGACCAAGGCCAGTCGATAGGCGACACCTACAGGCGCAATGTCAGTTACATCCAGTTGCCCGTTTTTGCCCGGCTGGCGTGGGGTAAGGAGCAAAAGGGCCTTCAGTTCTTCTTCCAGGCTGGCCCGCAGATTGGATTCTGCATAGGCGACAACTCTAAGCGCAGCAGCCAATGGACCACTGACGAGCAAGGCGTTCCATTGCGCCCCAACAATGTGGTGGCACAGTATGACCTTGACATTGAGCGCAAGTTTGACTATGGCATAGCCGGTGGACTGGGACTGGAATACAATTCGCCGGTAGGACACTTCATCTTTGAAGGCAGATACTATTACGGCCTTGCCGATATGTTTGGCAATAGCAAGAAGGACCCCTTTGCACGCTCCGCCAACGGCACCATCCATGTGAAGCTGGCTTACCTGATGGACCTGCAGAAGGTGAAAAATTGAAAATTGCACTTTATGGCTCCCATAACACTTTACGAGCTCAACCGTATGGTGAAGGAACTCATTGCAGACTCCTTCACCGACAGCTATTGGGTAACGGCTGAATTGAGCGAGGTGCGTGCGGCAACCCGTGGCCACTGCTATCTTGAGCTCGTGGAGCAGGGAGAGCACAGCGCTGCTCCGATAGCCAAGGCGCGTGCCGTGATTTATTCTAACCTCTTTCCCTTGCTCAAGCAGACCTTTGAGGAGGCTACGGGGCAGGTCTTCCGCTCTGGGCTCAAGGTGCAGCTGGAGGTTAGCATCAGTTTCCACGAAGCCTACGGCTATTCGTTGGTCGTGAGGGATATAGACCCAACCTACACTCTTGGCGCTATGGAGCAGCTGCGCAGGCAGATTCTCCTCCAGCTGGAGCGCGAGGGAGTACTGGAGATGAATAAAGATCTGGTCCTGCCGCGTCCCTTGCAGCGCATAGCCGTCATATCATCAGCTACCGCTGCGGGTTACGGCGACTTTTGCAATCAGCTTGACAACAATGCCCAAGGCTATGCCTTCCGCCATCAGCTGTTTCCCGCCCTTATGCAGGGTGACGGCACAGCCCGCTCTGTCATCGGTGCCCTTGAAGCCATTGCTAACGAGAGCGACAGGTGGGATGCTGTGGTTATAATCCGTGGCGGAGGAGCCGTAAGCGACCTGGCAGGCTTTGAGAATTACGACCTGGCTGCCAACTGTGCGCAGTTTCCGCTGCCAGTGATTGTAGGTATCGGCCATGACCGCGATACCACGGTGCTGGACTTCGTGGCCAACACCAGTCTTAAGACTCCTACTGCCGTGGCAGCATTTCTCATAGAACGTATGGACGAGGAAGCAGGCATCCTGCGCAACTATGAGCGCATAGGCCAGCTGGCGGTCCGATTCCTGGAATCCCGTCGCGGTCAGGTGCAGCAGCTGGAGTTGGGACTGCGCTCCGCTCTGCGCCAGTATATGCAGACGCTCCACTATAGTCTCGACACCTTTGAGAGGGCCATAGCCCACTACGACCCGGTCAACATACTACGACTCGGCTACAGTATCACCCGCCTCAACGGTAAGGCTGTCGCCTCCGTTTCCGCCCTTGCCGACGGCGATATGCTCACTACTCAGTTTGCCGACGGTACTGCCACGAGTGTCGTTAAAAAGCGGGAAGTCAATGGGGCGTGAACGCGAAGTCAACGATAAGAAATTAAAGCTTTACGGAAAAAGGTTTTTCAACTGATAAGAAATATGAAAAAGGATATAACCTACACTCAGGCTGTCAGTCGCCTCAATGAGATAATGCAGCAGATGGAGAGCGGCACACTTGATGTTGATGCTCTTACCGACACACTTAAGGAGGCGCGTGAGCTTCTTGCCTTCTGTAAGGAAAAGCTGCATACCGTTGATCAGAGCATTAAGGAGATAACGGATTCTGCTTCGCCACAGAGTGCTGAATAATAATTCTTACCCTAAAATTTGGCATTGTTAAACGAAATACGTAATTTTGCACCCCGAAAGACGGAGGAACTTCCGCTTTCACCATTCGGAAAGTAGCGCAGTTGGTAGCGCACTACGTTCGGGACGTAGGGGTCGGGCGTTCGAGTCGCCTCTTTCCGACAATAAAGCAGCAATTGCTGCTTTATTCTTGTTATGAAGACTGCCCAGTCTACGTTGTTATTTTTTCTATAGCAGAGCAATGAAGATTCTTATTGTAGGGGCAACCTCGGGGATAGGCCGAGCCTTGTTTGAACTTTATGCGTCGCAGGGGCATGAGGTTGCTGTTGTAGGTCGCAGGCAAGAGATGCTGGACGAAATGTGTCGGCAGCATTCGCAAGGTAGGGTATGTGCTTATCGTGCAGATGTAACTGACGTTGAGTCAACGCCAGTATGGCTGGACGGGGTATGGAAGGACATGGCTGGAGTGGATGTCGTCATTGTCAGTGCTGGAGTGGGCGAACTTAACCCGCAGTTGGAGTATGCAAAAGAAGTTGCTACGCTCAATACTAACGTCGTTGGTTGGACTTGCCTCGTTGATGAGGTCTTCAACAGATTTCTTGCCCAAGGCAGAGGCCATCTTGCCGTAATCAGTTCCGTGGGAGGTCAGCGCGGCGAGCCCAGTGCGCCAGCCTACACGGCCACCAAGGCTTTCCAGATTAATTATGCTGAGGCACTCCGCAAGAAAGCTCGCAAGAGTGGTCTCCCTATCTATGTGACGGATATCCGTCCCGGATTTGTTGACACCAAGATGGCGCAGGGTGAAGGCTTGTTTTGGGTGATGCCCGCCGAGAAGGTCGCTCTGCAGATAGCCAGGGCTATCAGGCGTCGTCGCTCGGTGGCCGTAGTAACAAAAAGGTGGCGCCCCATTCATTTCCTCTGGCGTCACCTCCCTCGGTTTGTCTATGACAGGCTATAGCTATAAAGTATAGCTTTAACTTTTTGTCTTATCTTTCTGATAAGGATATTTCAATATTATTGCTATTGTTGCGGCCAGACCCAGCAGCAGGGGATAGAAGAGCCATGGTATGATGGCCGTGGCGGGAATGGCGGCGAGGGCGCTGGCAATGAGGAGCTGGGCGCCGTAAGGCAGAAATCCCTGGATGAAGCAGGAGAATGTGTCGAGTATGGAGGCAGCCTTGCGCGGGTCAACGCCAAAGCGTTTGGATATGTCGCGGGCTATGGCTCCCACTGACAGAATGGCTACCGTGTTGTTGGCTGTACAGCAGTTGACGAGGCTCACCAGCATGGCTATGCTTGCCTCAGCACCGCGGCGACCATTGACATGGGCGGTGAGCCGATGGATTATCCAGTCGATACCGCCGCCGTGGCGTATGACTGCCAGCAGGCCGCCGGCCAGCAGTGCCACGAGGATGGTCTCGGTCATGCCGCCGATACCTTCAGACATGGTGCTGAACCACCCGTCGAGTCCGTAGCTGCCGTCGCAGAGGCCGATGATGCCTGTCAGCGCAATGCCCATGGTGAGCACGGCCAGTACGTTTATGCCGGCTATGGCGGTGATGAGCACTGCGAGGTAGGGCAGCACCTTGAGCAGGTCTACATGGCCGGCGTCAATGGGGCTGACGGCGCTGCCCCTGCCTATGCATATATATATTATAAAGGTGACGATGGCGGCGGGCAGGGCAATGATGAAGTTGGTGCGAAACTTGTCGCTCATGCGGCAGCCTTGCGTCTTGGTGGCCACTACGGTGGTGTCGCTGATAAAGGAGAGGTTGTCGCCGAAGAAGGCTCCGCCCACTGTGGCGGCCGCCATCATGGGCATGTCGAGTCCCGTCTTGGCAGTCAGGCCACTGACTATTGGTATGAGGGCGGCAATGGTGCCCACTGAGGTGCCGATGCTTAGGGATACCAGGCAGGCGGCGGCAAAGATGCCGGGCAGCAGCATGCTTTCGGGCAGCACGCTGAGGGTGAGGTTGACGGTGGCGTCAACGGCTCCCATGGCCTTGGCAGAGGCGGCGAAGGCTCCGGCCAGGATGAATATCCACACCATGAGCATTAGGTCGCTGTCGCCTGCCCCTTTGGAGAAGACGGATATGCGTTCGCTTAGCCTCAGTCCGCGCATGGTCAGCAGGGCATAGACCGAGGTGATGATAAATATGACCGCTGGCGGCACCTTGTAGAAGTCATGGAAATACAGGCTGAGGCCCACCATCAGGATGATGAGCACCAGCATGGGACTGAGGGCAAGGAGACCGCGTCGGGACATTTTTATCGGGAATCGAGTATTGGAAATATCTTTCATCACCTCTGGCCGAGGGGGATGGGTAGGGTGTTGAGCATTAAATTTGAGATTTGAAATTTGAAATTCAGGCATGTCCGCAACCGGACTGAGCTCAAATCTCAAATTCCAAATCTCAAATTACTGGATTCAGTGTATCAGCAAGGTGTGTGCTAGCCAATGAAATTGTTCATCACATAGCGGATGATGAACAGGATGGCGAGTACCCACAGCATGGGTGAAATCTTGCTGAACTTGGCTGTGCATGCGTTGATTACCACATAAGAGATCATACCGATCATGATACCGTCGCTGATGCTGTAGGTCAGCGGCATGAGCATCATGGTGAGGAATGCGGGTATGGCCTCGGAGTAGTTGCCCCACTCAATATTCTTGATGGAGGAAGCCATCATCACGCCAACAATCACCAGCACAGGACCGGTAGCCGATGAGGGGATGGCCAGGAAGAGCGGTGCGAAGAACAGCGACAGCGCGAAGCATAAGGTAATGACGAAGGCTGTCAGACCGGTGCGTCCGCCTTCAGCTACGCCAGCTGCACTCTCAATGTAGGTGGTGGTTGTGCTGGTGCCGAGGCATGCGCCTGCGGTGGTGGCTACGGCATCGGCCATGAAGATCTTCTCAATGCGGTCAACATTGCCCTTCTCGTCAACCATGCCGGCCTTGACGGACACGCCTACCACGGTGCCGATGGTGTCGAACATGTCGATGAAGAGGAATGTGAAGATGATGATAATCATGTCGGGCGTAAAGATCCTATCCCATTCAAACTGGCAGAAGATGGGCTCGATTGACGGGGGCATGTCGATGATGCCGTTAAACTGGGTGATGCCCATGGGGATGCCGATGATGGTGGTGGCCAGGATGCCGATGAGCATGCCGCCTTTCACGTTGAGCACTACCAGTATGCTGGTCAGCGCCAGGCAGATGAGCGACAGGATGACGGCAGTGTCGGCAAAGTTGCCGAGGGTTACGGATGTAGCCTCGCTGCTTACTACGATGCCGGCGCTCTTAAGGCCGATGAAGGCGATGTAGAGTCCGATACCGGCGCCGATGGCGTTCTTAAGCGTGGAGGGTATGGCCTTCACGATGGCTGTGCGCACCTTGGTCAGCGTCAGGATGATAAACAGTATACCTTCAAGCAGGATGGCTGTCAGGGCAAACTGCCAGCTGTAGCCCATGCCGAGGCATACGGTGAAGACGAAGAAGGCATTGAGGCCCATGCCCGGCGCGAGGCCGAAGGGCTTCTTGGCATAGACGGCCATAACCAGTGTGCCAATGATGGCTGCCAGGGCTGTGGTGGTAAAGACGGCCTTGGTGTCCATGCCCTGATCAGCAAGGGCACTGAAGATGCCGGGGTTCACTGCAAGGATGTAGGCCATGGTGAGGAAGGTGGTTATACCTGCCATAACCTCTATTCTTTTAGAGTGCTTGCCGGGAACGAATCCAAATAATCTGTAAAGCATGGTCGTAATTCTTTAATTATTTGAAATTTGAGATTTGAAATTTGAAATTTAGCCAAGTCCGGTGGTGGACACTGAATGCCGAAGGCATCGCGAGAAATTGCTTTTGAGCAATGCTCTCTTTGAGCGAAGGCTCTGTCGGTGGTCGGCGAAGCCGGGCTGACAAATAAGAGCCTGATAGCGAAGCGGCACAGTAATTACCATAATTTTTTTTAGAAATTTATGCCCAACGGCCTGCTAAATTTCAAATTTCAAATGCTTAATGTTTAACGTTTATTGGTTGTTGGTTAACGCAATCTCGTCAACTTAGAAGCTCCACTTCAAGGCGATGGTCGGGTTGACGAAGAAGGTCTTGCCGTCGTAGTTGTTGACAACGAAGTTGTTGGAGAATTCCCACTCGGTGCCGAGGCTGAGGTTGAGGCCGTCGCAGAGGGTGTTGAAGTTATACCACAGCTGAGGCTCGGTCAGGAATACCAGCTGGCCGTGGCCGTTGGCCTTCTGTCCGCGCCAGAGGTCGGCGAAGCCGCTGAAGGTGAGGGCCTTCTTGCAGAAGGTAGTGCTCCATACGCCGGTGAGCTGGAAGCTGGAGTAGGCCTTGTTGTCATAAGCATCCTTGAAGAATTGCTTATACAGGACCTGTGCAGACCATGTGGTGCTGAAGTCGGCATTGTGGCCATTGATGGCGGGACCGATGAGGGCAGCCTGCTGATAGATGGAGCCCCAGGTGGTGCGGCGACCTACGCAGAATCCGCCGTTATACTCGACGTGGGCAGCCAGGCTGACATTCTCGCTAGGCTTGGCGAAGGTAAACTCGCGGCTGATCTCGGTGTAGGCACCCTGCATACCGCGGCTGTAGAAGTCGAGGTCGACAAAGTAGAACCATGAACCCCACTTGTCAGCCTTAAATGTCTCGTAGGTCAGTGTCATGCGGGGACGGCTGCCGTTGTCGGCATTGAGAGCCTTGTTCATGTCGCGACCGAAGTCGTAGTGCAACTGCACATTCTGTGCCTGTACAGTAACCATGGTAGCCAGCATAGCGGCTGCAATAAAGAAAAATTTCTTCATAACTAAAAAGTTTAAAGTTAAAAGGTTTAAGTGTTTGATGTGAGTGTCTGATGTGGGGGTGCAATGCTTTGCATTGTCGTTTTCGTAACCCAAGGCTTTGTCTGTTGTCTTTTTTCTGCCTACAAAGTTAAAAATGTTTATTAAATCCCAAAAAATATTGCACTTTTTTTTGTATTTTCACTAGGTTTTGATGCTGAAAATAGTAAAAAGAGGTGCAATTCTGGGGTTATTACATTACAATTTTCCTGCTTGTTCCGTTGCTCAGCCTGACTATGTGGATGCCCTTGCGACTTGAGGCTTGAGATGTGAGGCTTGAGATTTTGCGGCCCTGCAGGTCGTAGATGCATTGACCGTTGCCGCTTCGCTCTCGCGGCTCTATGAAGTCGGCACCGGCTTCGCCGACAGCCGACGAGCCGCTCGCGATGCCTTCGGCATTGACCATTGCCCATTGACCGTTATTCTCTATTATCTTCTTGCTGCTCTCTATGCCTGTGGGGTCGTCGTCAGGGTCGGGCATCATGTCCTTGTATAGATGGTATATCTGCTGCACTTGGTCGGGATAGTTGGTGGTGATCAGGTCCACGCCCATGTTGCAGAAGCGCACCATGGTGGCCCTGTCGTCGATGGTGAAGGCGTCAATCAGCAGGCCCAGTTCCTCGGCCTCGCTGACCCAGGTGGGATTGCTGAGGAAGGAGGTATAGTTGAAGTCAAGGGCCTGCAGGTCGTTCTTCCTTATGTCGGCTGGGGTCATGGAGGTGAGCGACTGGGTGAAGGCGGTGGGGTCGGCGGCGCGCACGTATCTCAGTGCGCTCACTCCGAAGGAGATATACTGCACCCTGTCTTGCATGCCGGCTTCCCTTACGGCCTGCACCACTGAGTTGGCCAGGCGCAGGGTGTCGGTGTTGGCGTTGACCTTGAGCTCAATCACCAGCTTGGTGGGTGAGTCGGGGTATTCGTTCTTCATGATGCTGAAGAAGTCGCTGAGCAGTGGCAGCTTCTCGCCGTTGCTGAGCGTCTTGTCCTTCACCTGGGCGTAGGTGCTCTGGTTGATTACCGTGCCGCCGAAGGAGAAATCGTGGTTGACGAATATGTAGCCGTCGGTCGTTTGGTGCACGTCAATCTCGCAGCCATAGAATCCTGCCTCGAAGGCGTTGCGGATGGCGGCGCGTGAGTTCTGGCTGGTGCCGTTGCCCTTGGTGTACCATCCGCGGTGGGCTACGGCTTGTGCCGGCTTGGGCATCTTGTCGGTCTTTGTCAGGGTGGCGGTGCCCAGGGTCTGGGTGACGGCTCCGCGCGTGAGGCGGATGGTGTAGGTGCTGGTGGCCATGTTCTGCGGTATGGCTATGCGCCCGCCGCGTTCGGTCAGGCTTAGGGTGTCGCCGGCTGCCGGTGTGTCGCCGCTGTAGAGGCTCAGCCTGTCGCCGCGGCTGAGCTCGGTGCTGTGTACGGGGAAGTGGCATCCCTCGGCAAAGAGGAATCCGTCGGGCAGCAGGCAGTCGTGCAGCAGCACCAGTCCGTCGTGGGCCTGCCGCAGCTGCTTCTCGAGTTCCAGCAGACGGGTGCCGCTCACTGCCTCGTCATCCACGGCGCTCTCGCACTCTGCCAGCAGGGCGAGGTAGCTGCTTGCCTCATCCGTCAGTTCGGCGTCCTGGGCAATGCTGATGGTGGCCTTGGCCTTGTCGATGGCCTCGCGCAGCGCCTTGCGCTCGGTGCGGTTGATGAGGTCGCTGTAGATGAGGCCCACCTGCTCGGTGGTGAGCACCTGGTCGTAGATCTTGCAGCTCACTATGTCCCACGAGCCGCTGGCGTTGGCTGCGTTGGCTGCCGAGGGGTCGCCACCGATGCCAAACCAGTGGTAGATGTCGTTGCTGCTGAGGTTGAGGTTGCCCTGTGCCGCCACCTCGTTTTTCAGCTCGCCGTTGACGTAGATGCGCGCCTTGCCGGCGGCCTTGTCCCATACGCCCACCACGTGGTAGTATTCGCCTGCCTCGGGCTTCACGCCGCTGGTGGCCCACTTGTAGCCGCCCACGTAGGGCAGGAAGGTAATCTCGTTCTTGCCCTCCTTGGCGTTGGCCTTCTTGCAGATGAGGAAGCCCGTGCCGCCCTGCTGGTGGGATGAGAACCACTTGGCCTCCTTGTCCTCCACCGGTATGCGGGAGCAGAACAGCGTCTCCAGCGTGTGGCCGTCCTGCAGGGCCTTGAGCATGCGGCCGTCGGTGCGGCTGGCAGCGTAGTCCACCTTGTAGAATGCTGAGGTGCTGCCGCCGTAGGCATTGCTGAACTGGGCAACATAGCGGCCGAAGCGGTCGTTGTAGGAGGTGCTGACGGTGCCGTTCCTCACCACGGCGTTGCCCATCGGCGATACATCGGCAGCCGTGCCGCCGGAGCCGAACTGCACATCCAGCACGTCGGCCACGGGCAGCAGGCTCTCTTCCGCCTCAAAGACATTCCACATATTGATGTGGGTGCCGCTGCCGTACCATAGGTTGCCCTCGGCGGGCTTGCCGGCGTCGTTGCGCCAGGCGTAGGAGGCTGAGGTGTCGTAGATGGCCCAGGAGAGGTCGTCCCATCCGCGCGGGAATTTCTTCTGGTCGTTATAGTCTGTCCACGGGGTGGGGGAGGAGTCCTTGGTGAGGAAGGTGAACAGGGCAGCGTCCTCTCTGTCGGCCACCGTCTTGGCTGTGCCCGTAGCCTTGGGGCACGGGGCAATATAGCGGTTGGTCACTGCGTTGCGCAGGCGGTAGTGGGTGGCGTCGGCTTGCTCCATCATCCATACTGACTGCTGGGTGAAGCCCAGCTGCCAGTGGGCCTCGCCGGCGTCGGTCTCCCTGACATAGTATCCGTAGTTGGCAACGGTGGAGGCGGCCTCAATCACCACGGCCCTGCCGTCGGCGGCATTCGCGGGGGCGAGGCGGCTGCCCACCACATAGGCTGCACTGGCGGCAGCGGCCCAGCCTGCAAGGCATAAAAGGGTAAGAAAAATGCGTGCTATCTTTTGCATGGTTTTGATGTTTGTTTCTGCATACAAAGTTACGAAAAACCGAGGGCATAACAAAGAAGAATTCTCTCTTTTTAAGCCGTGACAGAGCAACTTTTTTTTGCTGCGTCAAGGTTGCGGAACACTGTGGGCATGGCAGAGGGATTTCCCAGAAAAACCTATTAGTTTATTATTATTATTACTTTCTTTACTTTTCTTTTGTGTTACTTTTCTTTTTTTTCTTTCCCCCCGCGCCGTGACCGTATGAATCATACGGTCATAGACCTGACGGTGAACGAATCGTTCACCCTCTTCATCTGCATGGCCGGGCGTTCCGCCAAGGGTGTCACGTTTTGTTACCCCCTTGTCTTCTATCGAATCATACGGTCGCTGACCGGTGTCGCGAATCACGACGGTGGTTTTGTCCTCGGCATTCTCTGCGCAGGCTCCATCAACCCCAGACTTTTCACCCCGCCGGAGAGCACCACCAACTTCATCCAGTCGCTCATCAACCCCAAGGGCGAACAAGGCGACGATGCAGAATAAAAACGTTACAAACGTTACAAACGTTACACCTAAAAATGTAACGTTATCCTCCAATCTTTAACCTAACCCCCTTGAATTTTAAACTGAGCCCGTCGAAGTTTATTTTAACTCCGAGGAAAAAATTTTTAACTCCGTGGAAACATAATCTAAGAGCCTCGAGCTGTCATTTTCAAGGCTCTTAGATTTTTTTTCAAGACTCTTAGATTTCGGCTCGGCGCGATTAGATTTTGCTTCGACGGGCTCAGCATAAAGCTTCGACGCGATTAGATTTGGGTGCCGCATTACCGAATTCAGTGTTTATTGTCTATATTTCATTTTGACGCTGCAAAGATGGTGATTGCTTTCTAACAGTTATCATATCTGCGAATTATTTCGTGTTTTCATGCGAATTTTTTCTTGAGAAGCAGGGAAGCGGGACAAAATAAATCGGCGGGCATTGCTGCTCGCCGATTTGTTGTTATGAGGGTGAGGAGTGCTATTCGTCACTAAACAAGGCACTTATGCCGTAATAAATAAATCCAACACAAAATAACAGCATCCCCCATTGTATTATAGGAGAATCAAAATATTTTGTGTTTTTGACTACTCCATAGAATTTCTTGTCAATTCGAATGACTAACACGTCTTTTGTGGCGATAAAGCTCTGTGAATCTGTCGTTGCTATGGCAGAAGGGGCCTCTTTTTCTACCAAGTGTATAAGGAAACGCTGCTCATCAGTCAGTTCCTTACCCCAAACGACATTCCAACTGCCAAACTTAAAAAGGAGA
The DNA here is from genome assembly GCA_902792555.1 of uncultured Bacteroidales bacterium. GTDB lineage: Bacteria > Bacteroidota > Bacteroidia > Bacteroidales > Bacteroidaceae > UBA6382. Next base: position 26,694 of record CADAZW010000002.1, read on the forward strand.
AAAGCAATAACAAAGCAAATAATGGCTACTATTATACGTGAAATAAATCCAGAGCTGCTGTGAGATGTTAAATTATTTTCATTGACATCTTCATCAGTCTGTTCGTTAGCTATGTTAACATTTTGTTCTTCATCAAGCCATTCGCCACAATGCTTGCACTTCTTGGCTACGGCCAAAATTTCTTCGCCACAATACGGGCATTTCATAGTTTCTTGTTCCATTGTTGTAATAATTAGTCAATACGTGTATAGATGATTTCATTGCCATCTTCATCTTCTGTTATCATCTGGTCTCTTGTCAATATTTTGATTTTTTCTTCACTTTGTCTTAATATTAATGTGGGCAGATTCTCTTCAATGCTTTCTTGCAACATCTGTATATAGTAACTATCATCACTACGATTGTATCTTGTTGCAGAATTAACGAATACCATATTGAACTTTTCGCCTGTTTGATTGAGATTGAGTCCTTCTTGTTCCCAAGTTCCACGGTAGAAAGTGTTATATGACAGAGTAATGACATTACTATAGTCATAATCTTCAACATCGAAAATGAGGATAAAAGATCCATTCCATATTACCGTACCATCTTCCTTAAACTCGTAAATATCGTTTTCCTTAACAGTACATTTTGTTATAATGTCGTCATCTCCATAGTCCGTGTCTTCGGATGTTCCTTCGATTTTCCATTTCCCGACTACTTTAGGCGCATCTGTATTTTCCTCGTCTTGCTGAATTTCATGAGAGGCAATACGGGCAACTTTTCCCACATAACGCGCATTCTTAGCTAAGAATAAGAGTGCTGCAACAGCTATGATTCCCATACACTTCAAGATGTTTTTCCATGGTAGTTTTTTCTTTTGCTTTGTTTTATCTGCATCAATAGAAGATTCTTCGTGAGATTGGAGAAAATTCATTATGGTTTCCCAATCTTCATCTTTCAACATACCTGGAATTTCTTTAAAATGCAATTTCTTTTCGCCACTTTTTACATAAATCTCCATTCTGTCGTATTTGTCTTTCTGATACCTAAATGAACACTCTTCAATGGGAGCAGTCAATTCATTACCATTCATAACAGAGATATACAAAATCCCATCTTCATACTTGAACTCCTTTAGTAACCAAGATTTGGGGTTCACCCAGTAAACTTGCAATAATTTGTTTAAAAAACTGGGTTCATGTGTGATGAAATGTAAACGTGAAGTTGTTTTCTCTTCATGTTGTGTTTGTTCCATTACTACAACTATTAAACGTTAATATATTTGTTAATCTATTTTCTTGAATCTGAATACCTACTAAGATATCCTTCAGTGTTCACAAGGGCCATTTGACACAAAAGAAGCGTGGTGCTGATATACCACGTCTTCGAATGGAGGCTGTGAGAAGTGCCCTAAGATGTAGATGTAGTAATCAGTCCACGCTATACGCGCGAACCGTTCATACTGTCCTTGCATCTTATAGAAGTTTCTCACATTTCCATTCGCAAGTCGAGCATAACGCTTCGTTGTTCAAAAAGTTTCGTAAAAGAGGCTGGTAGGCCTCAAATACGGTGCAAATATAGTATTTTTATTTGAAAAGCCAGTAAGACGGTTTGAACTTTTTATAAAAAAAGCAATCGGCGAGCAGTAATGCCCGCCGATTTGTTGTTGTTATTAGAAGGAGGATTTTTACTCCTCCCAGTTCTCTTGGGTTTTGCGTACGTAGGTCTTGTAGCGGAGCTGGGCCATCTTTTGTGCCTCGCTGAAGAGTTCTTCGGCCTCGTCGGGATAGGCTTTCTTTACGCTGAGGTAGCGTACTTCGCCCATAAGGAAGTCGTGGAAGTTCTCCCAGTTGGGCTCCTTGGAGTCAAGGCTGAAGGGGTTCTTGCCTTCCTCGGCCAGAGCGGGGTTATAGCGCCAGAGGTGCCAGTAGCCGCACTCTACGGCCTTCTTCTCCTCTGCCTGGCTCTTGCCCATGCCGCCCTTGGCCTTGAGGCCGTGGTTGATGCACGGTGCGTAGGCTATGACGAGTGAGGGCCCGTGCCATGCCTCTGCCTCGCGGATGGCCTTGAGGCACTGGGCGTGGTCGGCGCCCATGGCTATCTGGGCTACATAGACGTAGCCGTAGGTGGTGGCTATCATGCCGAGGTCTTTCTTGCGGATGCGCTTGCCCTGTGCGGCGAACTGTGCGATGGCGCCGAGGGGCGTGGCCTTGGAGGCCTGGCCGCCGGTGTTGGAATATACCTCGGTGTCGAGTACGAGGATGTTGACGTCCTCGCCTGAGGCGATGACGTGGTCGAGGCCGCCGTAGCCGATGTCATAGGAGGCGCCGTCGCCGCCGATGATCCACTGTGAGCGCTTGGCCAGATGGGCCTTGCCCTCGAGCAGCTGGCTCTCGAGCGCGCAGCCGCGGCATGGGCAGATGGGGCTGCCTGCTGCCTTGGCGTCCTTGGCTTCCTGCAGCTTTTGGGCTGCCACCTCGGCGCCGTAGAGCTCGATGCCCTTGCTCTGCCAGAACTCGATGGCTCCGTCGATGGGCAGTATGGCTTTCTCCAGCGCTGCCACAAACTCGTCGGTTGCCTGGCGGTTGGCGGCTGAGTCGTTATAGGTGTCGAGCCACTTCTGGGTGGCTTCGCGCATCCAGTCGAAGGCGGTGGTCTTTACCAGCTCCTCTGCCTTCTCGCGCAGGATGCCGCGCATCTTCTTATGACCCAGGTGCATGCCGAGTCCGAACTCGCAGAAGTCCTCGAAGAGGGAGTTGTTGAAGCACGGTCCCTGGCCCTTTTCATTGGTGGTGTAGGGCGTGGAGGGGATGGATGCTGAGTAGATGCTGGAGCATCCTGTGGCGTTGGCTACCATCTGGCGGTCGCCGAAGAGCTGCGAGATGAGCTTGACATAGGGTGTCTCGCCGCAGCCGGAGCATGCTCCTGAGAACTCAAAGAGGGGCTTGGCGAACTGTGAGTTCTTGACATTGCTGCTGACGTCGACGAGGTTCTGCTTGGAGGGCACCTTGACGAGCTTGTCCCAGTCGGCGGCCATCTTCTGCATCTCGGGTGCGTCGGGGTTGAAGGGCACCATGGTGAGTGCCTTGCCGAGCTTGGGATTGCCCGGGCATATGTCGGCGCAGTTGCCGCAGCCGAGGCAGTCGAGCACTGAGGGCTCGATGACGAAGTGCATGCCCTTCATGGCTGCCGGGGCGCGCATCTCGATGGTGTCGAGGCCGGGGAAGGCGGTGAGCTCATCGTCGGTGAGCACGAAGGGTCGGATGGCTGCGTGGGGGCAGATGTAGGCGCACTGGTTGCACTGGATACAGTTTTCCTTGTTCCATGCGGGCACGAAGGCCTCTACGCCTCGCTTCTCATAGGCGGCGGTGCCCACCTGCCATGAGCCGTCGATGGTGGCGTGCTTGGCAAAGGCGCTTACGGGCAGCAGGTCGCCGGCCTGGGCGTTGATGGGACGCACGAGCTCCTTGACGAATGCGGGGGCGTCGTCGGCCTTGGGGGCGTCATCGGGCAGGTTGGCCCACTCGGGCTTGACATTGAGCTGCTTATATTCGCCACCGCGGTCGATGGCGGCATAGTTCTTGTCAACGACGTCCTGACCCTTGGCGCCGTAGGACTTAAGGGCTGCGGCCTTCATCTTCTCAACGGCCAGCTCAACGGGGATCACCTCGGTGATGCGGAAGAAGGCTGACTGGAGGATGGTGTTGGTGCGGTTGCCCAGGCCAATCTCCTGTGCTATCTTGGTGGCGTTGATGGTATAGACGGTGATGTTGTTCTGCGCGAAGTAGCGCTTAACCTTGGCGGGCATGAACTTCTCGAGCTCGGCATCGTCGAAGATGGTGTTGAGCAGGAAGGTGCCGTTCTTCTGCAGGCCGCGGGTTACGTCATACATATGGAGGTATGCCTGCACGTGGCATGCCACGAAGTTGGGCGTGGTGACCAGATAGGTGGAGCGGATGGGGGTGTCGCCGAAGCGGAGGTGGGAGCAGGTGAAGCCTCCTGACTTCTTGGAGTCGTAGGAGAAGTAGGCCTGGCAGTACTTGTCGGTATTGTCGCCGATAATCTTCACGCTGTTCTTGTTGGCACCCACGGTGCCGTCGGCGCCGAGGCCGTAGAACTTGGCCTGGAACATGCCTTCGCCGCCCAGTGCTATCTCCTCCACTGCGGGCAGGGAGGTGAAGGTCACGTCGTCAACGATGCCCACGGTGAAGTGGTTCTTGGGCTCGGGCATGGCGAGGTTGTTGAATACGCTGATAATCTGGGCGGGGGTGGTGTCGTGAGAGCCGAGGCCGTAGCGGCCGCCTACGATGATGGGGCGGTCCTTAACCTCAAAGAAGGCGTCCTTGACATCGAGGTACAGGGGCTCGCCGTTGGCGCCGGGCTCCTTGGTGCGGTCGAGCACGGCAATGCGCTTGACGCTCTTGGGCACTGCCTGGAGCAGGTGCTTGACGGAGAAGGGGCGATAGAGATGGACGCTGATCATGCCTACCTTCTGGCCTTGGGCGTTGAGATAGTCGATGGCCTCGCGGGCTGCATCGGTGGCGCTGCCCATGAGGATAATCATGCGGTCGGCGTCGGGGGCTCCGTAGTAGGAGAAGAGGTGATACTTGCGGCCGGTGATGTTGGAGAGCTCGCCCAGGTATTTCTCAACTACCTCGGGTACTGCATCGTAGTAGGGGTTGCAGGCCTCGCGGTGGGTGAAGAATGTCTCGGGATTCTCGGCGGTGCCACGGGTGACGGGGCGCTCGGGCGACATGGCACGGTCGCGGAAGCGCTTGATATACTCTTCCCTGACGAGGGGACGGATGTCCTCCTGGTCGAGGAGCTCAATCTTGTGATATTCATGGGAGGTGCGGAAGCCGTCGAAGAAGTTGACGAACGGCACGCAGGTCTCCAGTGAGGCGAGGTGGGCGGCGGCGGTCATGTCCATAACCTCTTGCACGGAGCCCTCGCAGAGCATGGCGAAGCCGGTCTGGCGGCATGCCATCACATCCTGATGGTCGCCGAAGATGCAAAGCGAGTGGCTGGCCAGGGTGCGGGCGCTGACATCAAAGACGCAGGGTATCAGCTCGCCGGCTATCTTGTACATATTGGGTATCATCAGCAGTAGGCCTTGGGAGGCGGTGAAGGTGGTGGTTAGCGCACCGGCCTGCAGCGCACCGTGAACGGCACCGGCAGCACCGGCCTCTGACTGCATTTCCTGCACGCTTACTGTCTGGCCCCACAGGTTCTTGCGGCCGCGGGCAGCCCATTCGTCTACATGCTCCGCCATGGGCGAAGAGGGGGTGATGGGGTAGATAGCTGCTACCTCGGAGAACATATAGCTAACGTGAGCCGCAGCCTCGTTGCCATCACAGGTGATGAATTTCTTTTCCTTTGTCATATTTGTATAGTTGTGTTAAGTGTTTGCCGTTAGAGACTTCCCCTGGGGAGTACCCTGGCGTGAGGGGGGTAAGTCTTCTCCCTTAGCGGGATAAGAGAGGGTTTTTAATACAGGAATCCGAAGAGCCAGATGGGTATGTCGCCATCGCGGGAGACCTCGGTATTGTAGCGCGTGTAATAGACGTTTTTGTCCTTGATGCGCTTCTTGGCATTCTTGTCGCAGACGTATATTTGCTTGTTGCCGTCAATGATGAAGAGTCCGGGCTTGCGAGTCTCCACCTTGTGGTGACGCCAGATGCTGTTGGTGAAGAAGGTCTCCATCACTTCCTGGTCGGAGGGTGCGCCGCTCAGTATGGCGTAGAGCAGGTTGGTGTTGTGGGTGAGCACCCTTGCAGGCTTCCTGGGGCCCTCGGCATTGCTGGGCTTGTATATCTGGTGGATGAGGCGTGCCTCCTCCAGGTTGTTCATGTAGTTCATCACGGTGGCGCGAGACGTGTTGATCTCCTTGGCCAGGTTGCTGACGTTGGGCGACTCGCTGCCTCCCAGCACGAGGAGGTATAGCAGCTTCTTGAGGCGACTGACGTATTTCACGTCAATCTGCTTGGTGAAGAGCACGTCCACCTCAATCATGGCGTTGATGGACTTGAGCAGGTTTTCAGTGAAATTGTGTTTCTCGATGTAGAAGGGGTAATAGCCGTGATGCAGATAGCTCTGCAGGAAAATCCAGGGCCTCACCTTCATGAGGATGCTTTTCTGCACCTCCTCGGTGTGGTCGAGGATATCGTCAAGGGTTACGCGCTGGATGTCAAAGCCTGCCTGCATGTTGATATACTCGCGGAAGGAGAATCCGTGGAGTACATAGAAGTGAGCAAGCTTGGAGAGCTCGTCATTCTCCGTGCCGGGCTCCTCCAGGGTGGTGGTGGCAAAGATGATTTGCAGCAAAGGCAGTGTGTGGTAGCATTCGCACAGTTCCTCGCGCCATCCGCTTTGCTTAAACAGCTGGTCAACGATGAGCACCCTGCCGCCGCGTCTTACAAACTCCTGGGCAAAGTCCACCAAGCCACGGCCGCGGAAGTAGAAGCTGTTCATGTTGATGTACAGGCATCGGCCTACCGACAGGCTGTAGTTCTTCTTGGCATACTGCAGCAAGAAAGTGGTCTTGCCCACTCCGCGTGGGCCCTTGATGCCGATTAGGCGATATTTCCAGTCAATATCGTTCATCAGCGGACGCGTCATCGACAGATCGGTGTGATCCAGCAAGTAGGTGTGGCGTTGAAAAAAGCTTTCCATATCGGCTACTTTTAGGTTTTATGCGCAAATATAGTGAGTTTTTCTGAATTTTATAGAGTAGCTATATGAAAAATGCGCAAAAAAAGCCTAATTTTGTCGTCGTGGATAGACATTTCCTAAATTTTTCGCATGATATGGCCATGGGGCGCAATGTTGCCAACTATACTCCGCCCCCTAATGTGCAGATGATGGAGCGCGACCTTGCCCCGCTGGCTGACCTGCTTCCCGAGGCTGATATTTCTTACAGTGAAGACGCCCCGGTGTGGGGTTGGGACCTCAGCTATGTCAACCGCATGCGAGTCGCAGGATACAGCAATCTGCCTACCGCTGCGCAGCTTGCCGACATACGCCGCCTGGCGTCGCGCCTCACTGCCGTGGAGATGCTGCCCGCCATCCGCCGTCGCCTGCCGCAGGAACTTACCGCAGGCGAGAGCTGCTTTGTCTCGGAGAAATCGGCAGGAGTCTTCGAGAGCGAAGTGGCAATGCCTCAGGCATCGCGAGGAGGCTCTTTCGCTGTCGGCGAAGCCGGAGCAGATATTGTAGGCAAATTCGTGAGAGGAGTGGAAATGGCCAACTATAAATGGGCAATTCTAAAAGCCCCCTATTCCGGCAGTGGTCGTGGCCTGCGCATGGCGGAGAGCAGTCAGCTAACGGCGCCGGGCACCATGCCTATCAGCCTGAGACATTGGTTGATGCGCTGCCTGCGCGAGCAGGGCGGGGTGGTGATAGAGCCTTATTATAATAAGGTGGCAGATTTCGCCCTTGAGTTTAAGGTTACTCCTTCGGAGGTGGAGTATTTGGGCTTGTCTGTGTTTGAGACTAATGCCAACAATGTCTATTCCTTTAATTTTATTGCTTCACAGCCGGCCTTATGGCAAAAGGTGAAGCGCCTGGTGCCCTCCCTGGACAGCGGGAAGCTGATAGACGCGGTGCGCGAGGAACTCCACGACCGCTTCGTGGGTCACTACCTCGGTCCTGTGGGCGTGGACATGATGGTGATAGACGACTCTCGCATTCCTCTGCTTCATCCCTGCGTGGAGGTCAATGTCAGACGCACCATGGGAGAGCTGTTGCTCCATCTCCTGCCACTGCTGGCCGAGGGTGTGGAGGGGCGTTTCCGCCTGCTGTATAATAAGGAAAATGCCGGTCTGCGCAGGGAGATTTCGGCCATGCCGTCGGCTCGCTATGACGAGCGGGGCTGCCTGGTCAGTGGCACGCATCTGCTTACTCCCGTCAATGCCGACACGCGCTATGTCGCTATGATTGAGGCATAATGTGGCGGCTATTTCCTCTTCGCCAAATAAATCAGGCAGGCTAGCAGGGCCAGGTATAAGACAACGCTCACCACTATGTTCACGCTGGCAAGAGCGGCGTATAGAAAGACAGCGATGACGGTGTATAGCGCCATGCCGGACAGGAGCCGTGTAAATGACAGCTTGGCATAGAGGTCAAAAATCGTGGCTATCCACAGCAGGATGCTCAGCCACATGCCGGTCAGGTAGACAGCCAGCAGCAGAGGTTGGCCCAGCGGATTGAGGGTGGGGTGAAAATAGTATTCCTGCCACTGATGGGAGGCTATGCCTTGCAGCAGGGCAAAGAGCAGGCCGGAGGTGGCTGCTGACAATATGAGTGCAGCGGGATAGCCGGACAGTTTGCTCCTTACTCCCTGCCTGAACCATATTGCTGCCAGTCCTGCCAGAAACAGTATGCTGATGATGAGGAGGATGATATTTCTGTGGGCCTTGGTCTGGAAGATGAAATGCGAGATGGGGTCTACGGGAGCTGCCTTGCTCAGCATCTCCGTCTCGCCGACCCATCCGAGGGGGATGCCGTCGGAACCGATGCGCAGCCAGATGCTGTCGGTTGCGCTGCCGTTATTCAGAGAGTCAGACTCGGCGGTGCGATAGGTCTCGGTGATGACGAAATCCTCATTCTTGAGCAGGGTGGCAGAGTCGGGGGCATAGTCCAGGGTCAGCGAGATACCGTTAGGCACACTATGCAGCTGCATGGAGTCGGCTTCCATGATGAAGTTGTAGCCCACATTGTAATGGTGGACTGCTGAGAAGGCAATGGAGTCTTTCTGACCTTCAGTCAGTATCCACTGGCTTCTGCTCTTTTGACTATCTGGGCCACATGAAGCAAGTAGGGCCGTTAATGCTATGACCTGTACGGTGAGGAGAACGTAGCGAAAAGTAAAGGTTTTTTTCATGGCTGGGTCTTTGCTAAGCATTTATTTCATCACGCGCATTTCGCATTTCTTGCAATCAAACTCCAGTTCAAACCGCCGCCCGTTGGGCAGAGCCAGGAAGAGAGGGCCCTCGCTCTTTATTTCCCTATTCCCTACATCCTTATTCTTTCTTTTGCTGCACATTCCGAGCGAATATCTGATGCAGTGGCGGCATGTCATTATGGCGGTGCGCCTTTTGGGTTCCCTAATCTCAAAGGCGGGCTCAATGTCGGTAGCTCCCCGGCACTCGTAGAATTGCCGCGCCATTCTGTTGGCGACATTCTCGGTGAAGGGAACCACTCCCTCCGCAAACCTGCCCTGCAGGGATTTCTCCCCTTGAGGGGGAGTGAGAGGGGGCTCTCCCTCTGAGGGGGAGTGAGAGGAGGCTGGCAGGCCCACCTTCTCAATCAGCTGCCTGCGCCATTGGCTAAGCTGCGAGGCAGGGATGAAGTATTCTTTGTCAAGGTCGAGGCTTACGTTGCCTATCTCATAGGCAGTGCTGCCGGTCTTGCGCAGTTCGGTCTCTATGCGCTGTCGCTGCGGCTTGAGGGCAGGCTGGTGGGGGGCCTGGCATTCGAGGGTGGCTGTGTGGCCATAGATGCTGGCGGCGCTGAGGCGGAAGCCTTCGGGGATATCGGTCATACTGATATCAAGGCTGATGGTTCGCATCGGGGTGGGGCGGAGCATGGCAGCTTCGAAGGCGGCATCGTGGTTGCGGAAGAGAGGGGTCTTGGGCCTGAGGTCGGCAGGCATCTTATGGGGAAAGAGCCTGTTGTTGTCGGCGCGGTTGACGCGGAAGCCCTGCAGCGAGCCGTCGGGGGCAAAGTAGCTGATGCCATCGCCGTTGTGAAAACTGCTTGTGCCTCCAACCAGGATATAGCTGCTGCGTATCTCCTTCACCAGGCCTACGGGCTCACCAATGACCTTGGGAGTGTCGATGGAGGCCACGTCCTCGGTGCGGCCGTGTAGGAAATATTCGGTGAAGCCGCGATTGAAGGTCTTGTCAAGGTTGGGCTCAAATTCCACATGGCATTGCCCCACGGAGCTGCGGCGGTAGTCATGCGGTCTTCTCCTTATTATATTATTAAGCAGTCGGCTGTAGAAGGCGGTGGTGTTCTTCACATAGGCTATGTCCTTCAGCCTTCCCTCAATCTTGAGCGAGCTGATGCCGGCGTCGAGCATTTGCTCCAGGCTGCGGCTGCGGTTCATGTCCTTGAGCGAGAGCAGGTGCTTGTTGCTGACGAGGTTACGGCCCTCGGCATTCTGCAGGTCGAAGGACAGCCGGCAGAACTGTGCGCACTCGCCGCGGTTGGCGCTGCGACCGAAGCAATGCTGTGAGGCATAGCATTGGCCGCTGTAGCTGACGCACAGGGCGCCGTGGACAAAGGCCTCCAGCTTCATCTCCGGGCAAGCCTTGTGGATGGCGGCAATGTCCTTCAGCTCCAGCTCGCGGGCGAGCACAGCCTGACGGAAGCCCCAGTCGTGGAGCTGCCTTACCTTGTCGGCGCTGCGTATGTCCATCTGGGTGCTGGCGTGGAGGGGCAGGGGCAGGTCCATCTGTAGCAGGGCGGTGTCCTGCACTATCAGTGCGTCAACACCCACCTCGTAGAGCCTCATGATGAGGTCGTGCACCTGGGTGAGCTCGCCGTCGTAGAGAATGGTGTTTACCGTGACATATACCCTGGCTCCGTAGCGGTGGGCATGGGAGCAGAGCCGGGCAATGTCCTCCACGGAGTTGCCGGCGGTGTGGCGCGCACCAAATGCCTCGGCGCCGATATATACTGCATCGGCTCCGCAGTTGATGGCTTCAATGCCTATGTCTGCCGTGCGGGCAGGGGCCAGCAGCTCTATCAGTTTCACGATTCCTAATTTCTAATTTCTAATTCCTAATTTCTAATTCATCCACGTACTGCTGCAGCCAGTTGTGGTAGAATCGGCGGCCGGTGTCTTGCCAGGTGACGTTGACGCCCTTGGTGGGGTCGTCGTCAACGAAGTAGTTGAGCGGCACGCTGATGGGTACGCCCTTGGCCATGTCGCGCTCATACTCAAAGCGCAGTCGGCCCTCGGCGTACTCCATGTGACCGTTGGCAAAGATGTGACGTCCGCCCCAGGCAATGGCCAACTCGGGGCCGGTGTGCTCCTGATCGATGAGCACAGTCAGCTCCTCCTGTGCCTCGAGCTCGCTGCGCAGCATGGTGATATGCCTGCTGATGGGCACCATTACCTCCAGGCTCAGCCCCTCGGTGAGCGGGCAGTCGTTGCGCAGCCTGATGTGGGGATAGACGCCGAAGAGCTTCTCCTCCGTCCAGTGCTTGTCGATGCCGAAGAATATTTTCAGCGCAGCGAAGGCTCCCCAGCAGATGTTGAGAGTGGAGCGGACATGGGTGAATGTCCAGCGATAGACTTCCTGCAGCTGCGGCCAGTAGGTTACCTCTTCATAGTCGAGGTGCTCCAGCGGTGCACCGGTGATAATCATGCCGTCGTAGAGGCTGCCGTCTTCCATTATCTCCGCAATGTCGGTGTAGTAGGTGTCCATGTATTCTTGCGGAGTGGTCTTGTAGCGCAGGCCGCTCATCTTGGCCAGGGTGACGGCTATGTCGAGGCCGGCGCCATCCATCATCGTATAGTATTCCTCCTCGGCCTCCTGCTTCTGCGGCATGAGGTTGAGGATGACAAGCCTCAGCGCACCGGCACCGGGCTTGTCATCGCTGATGCTTATGCCTTGCTGACGCAGCCTCGCCACTGATGGATGGTTCTTAGGTAGGAAAATCATCAATGCTCAATGCTCAATGTTCAATGTTCAATGCTTACCAAATGTCCACCCTCTTGGCTTTGGGCACGAAGAGCGGGTCTTTCTTGGTAATTTTGAAAGCCTTGTACCATGCGTCTATATGAGGCAGGGCGCCGTTCACTCTCCACTCGCCGAGGGAGTGGGGGTCGCGGGCGGTGAGGTCGCGGATGGCCTCTTCGGTAATGTTCTGTGCCCATACTCCGGCATAGGCAAGGAAGAAGCGCTGGTCGGCGGTAAAGCCGTTGGCCATGTCTGCCCCGGTCTTGCCGGCATCTTTTTGAGCCTTCTTGAATGCTGTGTAAGCCACTTGCAGGCCACCGTGGTCGGCCAGGTTCTCGCCGAGGGTGAGATCGCCGTTGGCCTTAAGGTCGGGCAGCACGCTGATGTTGGAGAAGAAGTCGGTCATCACCTGTGCACGAGCCTTAAACTTGTCGCCGTCGCCTTCTGCCCACCAGTCGCGGAAGTTGCCCTCCTTGTCAAACTGGCGGCCCTGGTCGTCGAATCCGTGAGTCATCTCATGACCGATGACCACGCCGATGGCGCCGTAGTTGAAGGCATCGTCAGCCTGCATGTCGAAGAAGGGGTATTGCAGGATGCCGGCGGGGAAGCATATCTCGTTGGTGGTGGGATTGTAGTAGGCGTTGACGGTCTGCGGGTACATATACCACTCGTCGCGGTCAACGGGCTTCTTGTATTTCTCCTCCACAGTCTTGCGGTTGGCCCATTCGCGCACATCCTGCATCGACTCGTAGAGCGACTTGCTGGCGTCGATGTCGAGCTTGGAGTAGTCTCTCCATTTGTTGGGGTAGCCAATCTTGACATAGAAGGAGGAGAGCTTGTCCTTGGCGTAGGCCTTGGTCTCGGCGCTCATCCATTTCTGCGCGTCGATGCGCTCAGCCAGGGCTATCTGCAGGTTCTTCACCAGCTGCTCCATGCGAGCCTTGTTCTCTGCGGGGAAGTATTTCTCCACATAGAGCTGTCCCACAGCCTCGCCCAGTATGGCGTTGACGGCCGATACGCTGCGTTTCCAGCGTGCCTGGGGCTCCTTCTGGCCCGACATGGTGCGGTTGTAGAAATCGAAGTTCTGCATGTAGATCTCGTCGCCCAGCACATTGGTGTTGCCGTTGATGAGGGTCCACTGCATCCAGTCCTTCAGCGTCTGCAGGTCTGTCTCGTTGAGTATGGCCACTGCCTCCTTGACGGCCTCGGGCTGGCCTACGTCGAGGATGTCGAGGTCGTCAATATAGTTGAGGTGGAAGTACTGGTCCCAGTCGTAGCCGCCAAACTGCTCCTTGAATTCGGCATAGGTCATCTTATGGTAGTTGGAGGCGGGGTCGCGCAGCTCCACGCGGCTCTTGGATGCCTTGGCCATGCGTGTCTCCACGGCCATCACCGACTCCATCTTGCGCAGGGCGGTGAGCTCGTCGTCGCCCAGCAGCTTAAACATCTTCACGATGTGCTGCTTGAAGGCCTCGCGTATCTTTGCGAATGCGGGGTCGTCGCTGAGGTAATACTCCTTCTGTCCCAGCGAGAGGCCGCCCTGTCCCAGACTCACGATGTTGGAGGTGGAGTTCATCATGTCGGCATTGATGTCTGCGCCCCACAGCTCGTCTGCGCCTTTGATGGAGTTAAGCACCATCAGGCGCTTCAGCTCGTCGCGGTCCTTGATGTTGGCGATGGCCTTGAGGTCGGCTTTGATGGGGGTGATGCCCTCCTTGTTCTGACGGACGGAGTCCATCATCATGCCGTAGAGGTCGCCAATCTTCTGCGCTACGCTGCCCTTCTCGTGCTTCTCCTTCGTAAGGCTGAGGATGAGCTCCTTTATCTGCTCGCGGTTGGCCTCAGCCACGGCGTCGAAGGAGCCGAAGCGGGAATACTCAGGCTTGAGGGGGTTGTTGTCAATCCATCCGCCGCAGGCATAGCGATAGAAGTCGGTGCCGGGCTTAACGGACTTGTCCATGTTGCTAACATCCACTCCGTGCGAGTGGTTGAAGGTCTGTGCTGTGGCTGCAGTCATCGCAGCCGCCAGTGCAAGTGTCATAATGATTTTCATATTGTTATTGTTGGTTATTAAGTTCTTCCAGTTGTTCGGAGGCGGCAGTCCACTCGTCCATGGCTTTGTCCAGCTGTTGGCTGAAGGCCATGTGCTTCTCTATCAGCGTCATGTCGCTGGCGCCTTCTATTGTGCTCATGCGGCTCTCAATCATCTTGATGGCAGCCTCCAGCTCGCTGATGTGCTGCTCGGCCTCCTTCACCTGCTTCTCCAGCTTGTTGACTCGTTTCCTCTGCTCCTTCTGCTGCTTATAGAGCGAAGCTCCCAGCCCCATAGCCCCCTCTGACTCCTCCTCGGAGGGGAGTACCCTGGCGCCAGGGCTGGGGAGGGGCTTCGGGCTGGAGGAGATCTTGTTGGCTTCGGGCTGCCTCCCCAGGTAGTCATATATTCCGCCGAGATGCTCGCGCACCCTGCCGCCGCCGAAGGCATAGACGCGGCTCACCAGTCCGTCGAGGAAGTCGCGGTCGTGGCTCACCACTATCACCGTGCCCTTGAAATTGAGCAGAGCCTCCTTCAGCACGTCCTTGGTGCGCATGTCCAGGTGGTTGGTCGGCTCGTCGAGTATGAGGAAGTTGACAGGCTGCAGCAGCAGCTTGAGCATCGCCAGACGGCTGCGCTCGCCGCCGCTGAGCACCATGACCTTCTTGTCGCTGGCCTCGCCGCCAAACATGAAGGCGCCCAGCAGTTCACGTATCTTCAGCCTCACGTCGCCGGTGGCTACGCGGTCGATGGTGTCATAGACGGTGAGGCTCTCGTCCAGCAGCTGTGCCTGGTTCTGGGCGTAGTAGCCTATCTGCACGTTGTGGCCTATCTTGAGCGTGCCGTCGTAGGGAATCTCGCCCATTATGCATTTCACCAGCGTTGACTTGCCCTCGCCGTTGCGGCCCACAAAGGCCACCTTCTCGCCGCGGCGGATAGTCATGTTGACATGGCTGATCACCCGGTGCTCGCCGTAGGCCTTGCCCACCTCGTCGCATATCACGGGGAAGTCGCCGCTGCGCATGGGCTCGTTGAAGCGCAGGTGGAGGGTGGCGGTGTCCACCTCGTCAATCTTGATGGGCACGATTTTCTCCAGCTGCTTGATGCGGCTCTGCACCTGCACCGCCTTGGTCGCCTTGTAGCGAAATCGCTCGATGAATGCCTTGGTGTCGGCTATCTCTTTCTGCTGATTTTCGTAGGCGCGGAGTTGCTGCTCACGCCGTTCAGCCCTCAGTTTAACAAACTCATCGTAACCTACCTTGTAATCAATCAGTTGTCCGCAGCTAATCTCCAGTGTGCGCGAGCAGACATTGTTGATGAATGCGCGGTCGTGGCTCACCAGCACCACAGAGCTTTTCGACTCCTTGATAAGGAAGTTCTCCAGCCAGCTTATGCTCTCAATGTCGAGGTGGTTGGTGGGCTCGTCCAGCAGCAGCACGTCGGGGCGCTGCAGCAGGATTTTGGCGAGCTCAATGCGCATTCGCCATCCTCCGCTGAACTCGCTGGTCGGCCTCTGGAAGTCCGTTCGCTCAAAGCCCAGCCCCATCAGCGTGCGCTCCATGTCGGCACGCCAGCTCTGGCCGCCGCTCATCTGCAGTTGCTCCTGCAGCGTGGTGCTCTGCTCAATCAGTTGGGCATAGGCCTCGCTCTCATAGTCGGTGCGCTCGGCGAGCTCGCGGTTGATGGCGTCCAGGCGTTGCTCCTTCCGGCGCAGCGAGGAGAAAGCCTTCTCCGTCTCCTCGATGAGGGTGCAGCTGTCGCTGAGCTTCATCACCTGGGGCAGGTAGCCCACCGTGCTGCCCTGCGGCATAGCCACGCAGCCCGCCGTGGGTTGCTGCAGGCCGGCAATGATCTTGAGCATCGTGCTCTTGCCGGCGCCGTTCTTGCCCACCAGGCAGACGCGCTCCCTGTCGTTGACCACAAAGCTCACGCCCTCAAACAGAGGCTCAACGCTGAATTCAACTTTCAGATTCTCAACCGAAATCATTTACCTTACGATATATTTCGTGCAAAATTACGAAATAATCGCGACAAACCTAAATAATCGGGACGTTTTCGTTAAGCTAAATGAGCAGAATGATGTTAGCATCAATTCTGCCATGGCGAGAAAAGGTGGTTGCGAAGAAACCAAGATAATCGCAAACACACCTACTAAATTAAAGGTATGTTAATAAAGATTGTCTCTAATTCCGCAGTTATTTCACCTTATTCAGCGAAGAATTTTTTTAATCGCGCAGAGCCGTTCAGTTTTGGCGCGATTAGATTTCATTTCGGCGCGATTAGATTGTGGCTCTGCGCGATTAGATTTTTATGCGTCAGGCAGGCTGTTTGGCACGGCTCAGATGCCCCATGGCGGCAGATAATGTGCTTTTCCATGACGGTTTTGAAATTGTGTGCAAAAAAAAATGTAACTTTGTAGCCAGTTTTAATTGACGATTTCACTATTTTACGATTTATGGACGATGAGATAGAAGTTAGGAGTGAGGAGTTGGGTGCCTCTGGCGAGGGTCACGCCTCTTATAATCCCGATGAGCATCATGACGACGCGGAGTCGGTGCACAGGCTGGGCGGTATGTATCAGAACTGGTTTCTGGACTACGCCAGCTATGCCATCCTTGACCGCGCGGTGCCCCACCTGGGCGACGGACTGAAGCCCGTGCAGCGCCGCCTGCTCCACTCGATGAAGCAGATGGACGACGGCCGGCTCAACAAAGTGGCGAACATTGTGGGCAACACGATGAAGTACCACCCCCACGGCGATGCCTCCATCTATTCGGCGCTGGTCACCCTGGGGCAGAAGAACCTGCTGATTGACTGCCAGGGCAACTGGGGCAACATCCTGACCGGCGACGGGGCTGCCGCCCCGCGATACATCGAGGCGCGACTGAGCAAGTTTGCGCTCGACACGGTGTTCAACGCCAAGACGACGGAGTGGAAGCTGAGCTACGACGGCCGCAACCAGGAGCCCATCACCCTGCCGGTGAAGTTTCCGCTGCTGCTCTGCCAGGGTGCCGACGGCATCGCGGTGGGACTGAGCACCAAGATCCTGCCCCACAACTTCGTGGAGCTCTGCGATGCTGCGGTGAGCTACCTCAACGGTGAGGAGTTTCATCTGTACCCCGACTTCCAGACTGGCGGCAGCATCGACGTGAGCCACTACAACGACGGCCAGCGCGGCGGCAGCGTGAAGATTCGCGCCAAAATCAACAAGATTGACAACAAGACGCTGCACATCACCGAGATACCCTTCGGCAAGACGGTGAAGAGCGTGATTGAGTCAATCATGAGGGCCGGCGAGAAGGGCAAGATAAAGATCAAGCATATCGACGACACGACTTCGGAGACGGCGAGCATTGTGGTCCACCTGCAGCCCGGCGTATCGCCCGACAAGACGCTCGACGCCCTCTACGCCTTCACCGACTGCGAGGTGAGCATCTCGCCCAACTGCTGCGTGATTGACGACCGCACGCCTAAGTTCCTTACGGTGAGCGACGTGCTGCGCTACAGCGTTGAGCAGACGCGCGGCCTGCTGAGGAAGGAGCTGATGATTCACCGCCAGGAGCTGCTGGAGGAGCTGCACTACGCCTCGCTGGAGAGTATCTTCATCAATGAGCGCATCTATAAGGATAAGGAGTATGAGAACGCCAAATCGACCGACGAGGCATGTGAGCATATCGACGAGCGCCTGACGCCGTGGTACCCCAAGATGGTGCGCGAGGTGACCAAGGACGACATACTGCGACTGCTGGAGATTAAGATGAAGCGCATCCTCCGCTTCAACAAGGACAAGGCCGAGGAGAACATCCTCCGCCTGCAGGGCGAGATACGCAAGGTGGACCGCGACCTCAAGAATATCAAGCAGGTAACCATCAACTGGTATCTCAACCTCAAGGAGAAGTACGGCGCCAAATATCCCCGCTATACCCAGGTGACGGCCTTCGACCAGATTGAGGCCGTCAAGGTGGCGGAGCAGAACCAGAAGCTATATGTTAACCGCGAGGAGGGCTTCATAGGCACCTCGCTCAAGAAGGACGAGCTGGTGGGCGCCTGCTCCGACCTCGACGACGTGATTATCTTCTACCGCGACGGCACCTATAAGGTTACGCGCGTCGCCGATAAGCTCTTCGTGGGTGACACCGAGCGCTCCAAGGCCGAGGGCAAGAAGGCCGAGATAATGCACGTGGCGGTGTTTAAGAAAAACGACAAGCGCACTATCTACAATGTCATCTACCGCGACGGCAAGAAGGGTGCCTACATGATGAAGCGTTTCTTCGTCACCAGCATCACCCGCGACCGCGAGTATGACGTCACTCAGGGCACTGCCGGCAGCAAGGTGGTCTATTTCACGAGTAACCCCAACGGCGAGGCTGAGGTGGTGCATATCACCCTCAAGCCATCGGAGAAAATCAAGAGGCTGACCTTCGATATCAATTTTGCCGACCTCGCCATCAAGGGGCGCGTGTCGAAGGGTAATATCGTAACCAAGAATACCATCTACCGCATCAACCTCAAGAGCCACGGCGTGAGCACCCTCGGAGGCCGCAAGGTGTGGTTTGACAATGCCGTGCGCCGACTCAACTACGACGAGCGCGGACAGCTGCTTGGTGAGTTTGGCGGCACCGACCGCGTGCTGGTCATTCTCAGCAATGGCGAGTACTACACCACCGATACCGACATCAACAATCACTATGAGGACAACATTGCCTATATCGGTAAGTATGTGAGCGGCACGGTATGGACAGCCGTCTATAGCAGCCCTGACACTGACGGCCGTCCCTACATCAAGCGCTTCCAGCTTGAGTCCTCCGTCAAGCGACAGAACTTCCTCAGCGACCAGGGCGATGCCCGTATGCTGCTGCTCACCAGCGAGGTCTATCCGCGCATAAGCATCACCTTTGGCGGCGGCAGCAGTTTCCGTGAGCCCCAGGAGGTGGATGTCGATGAGTTTATAGCCGTCAAGGGCGTCAAGGCCCGCGGCAAGCGCCTCACCAACTTCGGAGTGGCCACCATTGAGGAACTGGAGCCGCTGAGGCAGCCGGAAAATGAAAACGAAAACGATAACGAAAACGATAACGAAAACGGGTTTAACGAAAACGAAAACGGAGACGGAAACGAAAACGAAAAGCCTGACGAAGGAGAGTCCGACGGAGGAAAGCCCGATGAAGGAGAGCCCGATGGAGGAGAGCCCGAGCCCCCCTCTGAGAAGACCGAGGATGAAATCCGTGATGAGCTCAACGGCCAGCTCAGGCTCTTCTAACCCGTCACATTCATAAGTCACGATGAAGGTAAACGCATGGATACTGGGCATGCTGCTTCTGCCGCTAACCGCGGCATTGGCGCAGGAGGGTAGGGAGAGCTCCACAATGTTTGGCGTCAGCGCCGTCAGCCAGTGGGACACCTATCTCTCCAACGAGCGCTATCACGGCGGCGGCCTCACCGTTGCCTCGATGGTCAGCCGCCCCACCCACTGGATGGATCGCCGTCTCCATGTGCAGCACCTCACTCAGGGCAACCTGGCCCTGGCAGAGCCGCGCTCCGACAAGCATAAGACTATCTCCGGATTCTTCCATTGGCAGGTGGCGTGGCAGTACCACTTCTTAAGGGAAAAGGGAGAAGAGCCCAGCGGCCCGTGGCAGATGAATGCTGGCCTCGGCGTACAGACCCGCCTCGGCTTCGTCTATAACACCCTGGGCGGCAACAACCCCACTTCCGCCAGGGCTGCACTCAACATTATTGCCTCCGGCCAGGTGCGCCGCAGCTTCGAGCTGTGGCACAAGCCCTTCGCCGCCACCCTGCAGGCCGATGTGCCGCTGACCGGACTGATGTTCTCGCCCGACTACGGCCAGTCGTACTATGAGATATTCTCCCTCGGCCACTACAGCCATAATGTCTGCGTGGTCAATCCCTTCCGCGCCTTCCAGGCCAATGTGCTGCTCACCTTCGACTGCCGGCTCCGCGCCCGCACCTCGCTAAGGATGGGCTACCAGGGCCAGTTTATGCAGTCGCGTGCCAATGGACTAAAGACTCAGGACTTCTATCACAACCTACTCGTCGGATTCGTCCGCCACTGGTAGGAGTGACCAAGCCCCCCACCTGTTAATCTCACAATGAAAAAAGCCCTACACCTTATTTATATTATATGTGCACTGGCTGCCATGGGCTCCTGCGTCAGCGAGGAGGAGTTCAGCAATAGTCCGCAGGGCAACTTCGATGCCCTCTGGCAGATAGTTGACGAGCATTACTGCTTCTTCCCCGACAAGGCTGCCGAGTATGGCCTCGATTGGAACGAGTGCCGCTCTCGCTACGGTGCCATGCTCCTGCCCAAGATGACCGGCGAGCAGCTCTTCGAGGTCTGCGCCAAGATGCTCGACGAACTGCGCGACGGCCATGTCAACCTCGCTTCGCCCTTCAACACCGCCCGCTACTGGGACTGGCATGAGAATTACCCCGTCAATTTCAGCGACTCGCTGCAGCGCGTATATCTCGGTACCGACTACCGCCTCACCTGCGGCATAAAGTATTGCATCCTCCCCGACAATATCGGCTATATCTACGTACCCTCCTTTGAGGGTAGTGTGGGCAGTGGCAACCTCGACGCCATCTTCACCTATCTGCGTCTGTGTGACGGACTGATAGTGGATGTGCGCAACAATGAGGGCGGGTTGCTCACCATGGCACAGGACCTCGCCGCCAGCTTCATCAATGAGAAGACCACTGTCGGCTATATTGCCCACAAGACAGGGGCGGGTCACAGCTCCTTCTCCTCCCCTGAGGCCGTCAGGCTTGTGCCATCCGAAGGTATGCGCTGGCAGAAGGCCGTGGCGGTGCTCACTAATCGCCGCACCTACAGCGCTGCCAATGCCTTTGTGGCATATATGAAGGACCTGCCCAACGTCACCACCGTTGGCGACCGCACCGGCGGCGGCGCCGGCCTGCCTTACAATAATGAGTTGCCCAACGGATGGACAGTGCGCTTCTCTGCCTGCCCAACCTATGATGTCCACATGCAGTCCACCGAGGGCGGCATCACTCCGCAGCACCAGGTAAGCCTCCTCTCCTCCGACTTCGCCCGGGGTGAGGACACCATCATTGAGTATGCCCGTAAATTGTTGAGGAAATAATAAACTTCAAATAAAGAAGTTAGTGCTTTAGCGTGCTTATCTTCTTTTCCTTGTTAATCTCCAGCGGAACGAAAGTGCGTATCTTCCTTTCCTTGTTAATCTCCAGCGGAGCGCTCTCGTGACCGTAGCGGTCAATGGCTGTCACGGCGTAGTAGGGCAGCCACCCCTCCAGCAGCGGCAGGCTGATGGTAAATTGCGGCTCCGTCAATCTCACCTTATAGATATTGTTGGCGTCCTCCGTGTCCACGGGGTAGGTGTTGCTGCGGTAGAGCACGTAGCGGCAGGCCTCGGCAGCCTCCCATCTCAGCGTGTAGCCGCTGGGTGTCTCTTCTATTCTGGCGTTGACGGGTGTCGGCGGCGCGGAGCGTTTGTTGTCTATGGCTGGCGGCAGCGCCCGGGTGCGGTAGAGATTGTAGCGCAGCAGATTGTAGATGCCCTTCGTGTTGTCGGTCACAAACCGTGAGCGGAAGAACACCTGACCGCCCACGCCGTAGCGGCGGCAGTAGCTTATCTGGCTCTCCATCTCGCTCAGCGGCCAGTTTTGCTGCTGGCGGTCAATCTGATAGACTCCCAGTCCGCTGGCAATGGTGCGCCCTGCCGCATCCTCCTGCCAGTCCAGCAGGAAGGGGTAGTAGTGTCTGCCGCGGAAATACTGCATCGGCATCAGTATGTCCATCCATCCCTCGCGCAGCCACAGCTTGGCGTCCTGGCTTACTGCGTTGAGGGCGTTCCACCCTCCGGCCGGGTAGCGGCGCGTGTCGGCATACTTGCCCACGGGGCTGCAGCTCAGTGCCACCCAAGGCTTGATGGCCTTCACCCGGCGGTGGATGGTCTCCACCAGGCGGCTGATATTCTCCCTGCGCCAGTCGGCCAGGCTCTGTCCTACGCTGGCATAGCGTCGGTAGGTGGCGGCGTCGTTGAAGCTGATTTCCTTCTCCGGGTAGCGCAGGTAGTCGAAGTTTAGTCCGTCGATGTCGTAGCCTCTTACTATCTCCTCGCATATCGAGGCTATGTAGTCGGCTGTGCCGGGCTGTCCGGGGTCAAGCATGTTGCCCTCGTTGGTTTTAATCACCAGCTGCGGCACCCGCTTGCCGAGGGCCTGTGCTCCCAGCGCCTTGATCTGCGCGCTCTTGTTGCCCGGCACTGCCACCACCCATGCGTGGATCTGCATGCCGCGCCTGTGGCACTCCTCCACGGCGAAGGCCAGCGGGTCGTAGCCCGGCGCCTGTCCAAAGCGTCCCGTCAGGCATCCGTCCCACGGCTCTATCTGTGAGGGATAGACCACCGTGCCGCGGATGCGGGTCTGGAATATCACGGCGTTGAAGTTGGCAGCCTTCAGCTTGTCCAGTATGTTGCGCAGCTCCTGCTTCTGCCTCTCGATGCCGGCGGGGCTGGTGGCCTTGGTGTCGGGCCAGTCCAGTCCGTTGATGGTGGTCAGCCATACCGCCCTCAGCTCGCGCTTGGGGGCATCCATCGCCAGTTGGGCGTCAGCCTCCGCAGCCAGGCAAAAGACCGTCGCCAGGAGCGTCAGTATGCGTGTGATGATGTTTTTCATAGCTAAATATGCGCAAATTTAGCTTTTTTCTATCGAAAAACTGCCCTGTTTGAGCAGAAATGTGTATTTTTGCAAGAAATAGGAGGCAAACCTATCAACCATCAGCCCGTTTTGTCTGTCGCTATGCCATGGCGGCCGCTGTGCCGCCCATTCCGGCAGCGTGGGAAGGGAGCCTCCCGGCTTATGCATAATAATGATAATCAATAAACCTATGAAAAAGATTCTTTTAGCAGCAGTGCTGCTGTTGGGAGCCGTAGCAGGCAAGGCTCAGTTTGAGGCAGGCACCAAGTACGTTGGTATGTCAGTAACTAATTTCGGCTTGGCATACAATGCAGAGAAGAAGTTCCACTTCGGCCTCGAGGCCACCGGCGGCTACTTCCTGTGGGACAATGTCATGCTCAAGGGTAACCTGGGCTATCAGCATAACCGTCCCCACTGCGACGATATCACCGTGGGACTCGGCGGCCGCTACTACTTCTACCAGAACGGCATCTTCCTCGGCGCCGGCGCTGAGTACTGCCATGAGACCAAGAGCTACAACGATGTGCGCATCCCCGTGGAGATCGGCTACTGCTTCTACATCAACCACTATGTAAGCATCGAGCCCTCCCTCTACTATAATATGTCGCTCAACGACTTCAGCGACAAGAGCACCGTGGGCCTCAAGATAGGCTTCGGACTCTACTTCTGATCCCTGGGAGGGCCAGACACCATGCGTCTGTTGCTACATTCCTGCTGTGCGCCGTGCTCAGCGGCCATAGTGGAGCATCTGCTGGAGAATGCGGTGGACACCACCGTGTTCTTCAGCAATTCAAATATCTTTCCGCAAGACGAATACCTCCACCGCCGTGCTGAGCTGGAGCGCCATCTGCAAGCCCTCGGCATCCCCTTCGTAGAGGATGACTACGACCACTCCGCCTGGCTTGCCTCCGTCAGGGGACTCGAGCAGGAGCCTGAGCGTGGTAGCCGCTGCACCCAGTGCTTCCGCTTCCGCCTGCTGCGAGCTGCCAGCTATGCCGCCGAACATGCCTTCACCCATCTCGCCACCACCCTGGCATCCTCACGGTGGAAGAATATCGACCAGGTCAATGCCGCAGGCCAATGGGCCGTCGGGCAGGTGGGCACCACGGCATCCCCCCTGCAGTTCCTCGACCGCAACTGGCGCAAGGGGGGACTGCAGGAGCGACGCGCACAGCTGCTACGACAGTACGCCTTCTACAACCAGCAGTATTGCGGCTGCGAGTTCAGCATCAGGAAAACGATAAACGATAACCGTGAAGAAAGAGCTTAAAAGAAGTTGTTAGAAGATATTCTAATCCCGCTTCTCAAACATTAATTTCGGCAAAAACAGAAAGAAACTTATTTTTCAAGTTCCTCGAACAATGACACTAAATGAATGGCATAGTTCGAGGAGTTCTTTTCTTATTGCGAGGCGTCTTTTTCTTATTTCGTAGAGAAATAATTTAATCGCGCAGAGATTGTCAGTTTCGGCGCGATTAGATTTCGGTTTGGCGCGATTAGATTTTGTTTCGGCGCGATTAGATTTGCCGCCAAGGCTCTCAGATTTCCTTTTGTCGGACCGCGCTTGTAGCGCGACCACCGACGAAATCTTTGCGAAGGCTTCGCCTTTTGTTTTGGCGTGACTAGTGGCCGCTCCGCGGCACGCAGATCACGCAGATAAGGCAGATCACGCAGATAAGGCAGATTACGCAGATAAAGGCAGATTGCGCAGATTTTTGTTATCACGCTTTGCGCTTAGTCGTGTGTCAAGAGGAGTTAGGAGTTAATGGTAAATAGCCAAATTGTATATAAATTGTAATTTGTGAAATTGTAAATTACATGGTTTCAAAGTTTCTCTCTCAGGAATTTGGCTGTGTGGCTGCCGGGGCACTGCGCCACTTGCTCGGGTGTGCCCTGGGCTACTATCTGTCCGCCGAGGTCGCCGCCCTCGGGGCCGAGGTCGATGATGTGGTCGGCGCACTTGATGACTTCCATGTTGTGCTCGATGATGACGATGGTGTGGCCGTGGTCGATGAGTGCCTGGAAGGCGCGGAGCAGTATGCTGATGTCATGGAAATGGAGTCCGGTGGTGGGCTCGTCGAAGATGAAGAGTGTGGGCTGTGTCTTCTCGCTGGCGAGATAGTAGGCGAGCTTGACGCGCTGGTTCTCGCCGCCGCTGAGTGTGGAGGAGGGCTGTCCGAGCTTGATATAGCCGAGGCCTACGTCCTGCAGGGGCTTGATGCGGCGGGCGATGGAGGCCTGGCCGTTGGCGCTGAAGAAGCTGATGGCCTCGTCTACGTCCATCTCGAGGATGTCGTGGATATTCTTGCCGGCGAAGCGCACCTCCAACACGTCCTTCTTAAAGCGCTTGCCGTGGCACTCCTCGCACTCGAGCTCGATGTCGGCCATGAACTGCATGGACACCTTGATTTTGCCCTCGCCGTTGCAGTTGTCGCAGCGGCCGCCCTCGGCATTGAAGGAGAATGTGGCGGGGGTGAAGTCCATCTGGCGTGACAGGGGCTGGTCGGCCATGAGGCGCCGTATGAGGTCGTATGCCTTGATATAGGTGATGGGGTTGGAGCGTGAGGAGGTGCCTATGCTGCTTTGGTCGACGAGGGTGACGGCCTTGATGGCCTTGAGGTTGCCCTCGAGGGAAAGGAACTCGCCCGGGCGGTCGCAGGCCTCGTCCAGGTGGCGCTTGAGGCCGCGGTAGAGGATGTCGTTGACGAGGGTGGACTTGCCGCTGCCGCTGACTCCGGTGACTACGGTCATCACGTTGAGGGGGAACTTCACGTCGATGCCCTTGAGGTTGTTGGCGCGGGCTCCCTTGACCTCTATGTAGCGATTGCTGCAGCGGCGGCTCTGCGGTACGGCTATCTTGTCGATGCCGAGCAGGAAGTTGAGGGTGTGGGAGGTTGGGTGTTTGAGATTTGAAGTTTGAGATTTGAAATTTATTTCTTTCAGGTCTCCCTGGAAGACAATCTGTCCGCCGTTGACTCCTGCGTCGGGGCCGAGGTCGATGATATGGTCGGCAGCGCGCATGATCTCCTCATCGTGCTCCACTACTATCACGGTGTTGCCCAGTTGCTGCAGGCGGCGCAGCACGCCTATGAGCTGCTGGGTGTCGCGCGAGTGGAGGCCTATGCTGGGCTCATCGAGTATGTAGAGTGAGCCTACGAGACTGCTGCCGAGGGAGGTGGCTATGCTGATGCGCTGGCTCTCGCCGCCGCTGAGTGTGGAGGCGGTGCGGCCGAGGGTGAGGTAGCCCAAGCCGATATCTACGAGCACCTGCAGGCGGTTGCGTATCTCCTGGACCAGGACGGGGTAGTCGCCGTCGGGCATCTGCCTGAAAATGTCGTTGAGCTGGCTGACGGGCATGTAGGTAAGCTCGGTGATGGTGTGGCCGCAGAGTTTGACATAGTCGGCCTCCTTCTTGAGGCGGTGGCCATGGCAGGCGGGGCAGGTG
This sequence comes from uncultured Bacteroidales bacterium, assembly GCA_902792555.1. Classification (GTDB taxonomy): domain Bacteria; phylum Bacteroidota; class Bacteroidia; order Bacteroidales; family Bacteroidaceae; genus UBA6382. The sequence goes on from CADAZW010000002.1 coordinate 52,540, forward strand.
GTCTTGCCGCGGTAGTGGGCGAGCATGACGCGGTACTGTATCTTATATTGGTTGCGCTTGACCATGCGGAAGAAGGCGTCGATGCTTACCTGCATCTCTTCGGGCATGGCCTGCTCGTCGGCATCGCCGTGCCAGAGGATGTCCTTCTGCTCCTGGGTGAGGCTGTAGTATGGCTGGAAGATGGGGAATCCCTTGGGGCCCTGGCGCTCGCAGAAGACGCGCTTCCACTCGCTCATCTTCTCGCCGCGCCAACACTGGACAGCGCCGTCATAGACTGATAGTGAGCTGTTGGGGATGACCAGGCTCTCGTCGATGCCTATGAGTGAGCCGAAGCCCTCGCACTCGGGGCAGGCGCCGGCGGGCGAGTTGAAGGAGAACATGGCGTCGGTGGGGCGTTCAAACTGGATGCCGTCGCGCTCGAAGGCGGAGGAGAAGGCCCTGATGGTCTGGGGAGACTCCTCTATCTCTCCTATAGGGGAGGACCCTGGCGCAGGAGTTTCTCCTTTAGTGGGACGGGAGGGTGTCTCTCTGATGATGCATTGTCGGCTGCCCTCGTCGAATGCCGTCTCGATGCTCTCGCGCAGTCGGGAGAGGGAGTCGGCGTCGGTGCGGCGCGCCAGGCGGTCGATGAGGATGTTGACCTCGAGATTCTCCAGCTGGTGGTCGCTCATGGTGCCGAGCAGGTCGGCTATGTCGCGTATGTCGCCGCCGATGCTTACGCGGGAGAATCCCTGCTTGAGTTCCATCTCAAGCTGCTGGCGCATGGTGCGCCCCTGTGGCACGGTGAGGGGGCTCTCGACGGTGAAACGGCTGCCCTCGTCCATTTGGAGGACATAGCTGACCACGTCCTCAATGGTGTCGCTCTTGACTTCCTGTCCGCTGACGGGCGAGATGGTCTTGCCGGCGCGGGCAAAGAGCATGCGCAGATAATCGTAAATCTCGGTGGAGGTGCCTACGGTGGAGCGCTGGCTGCGGTTGGTGGTGCGCTGCTCGATGGCTATGGCGGGGGGAATGCCGTGGATATAGTCGCACTCGGGCTTCTGCAGGCGGCCCATAAACTGGCGGGCATAGCTGGAGAGGCTCTCCACATAGCGGCGCTGGCCGTCGGCGAAGAGGGTGTCGAAGGCAAGGCTCGACTTGCCGCTGCCGCTGAGGCCGGTGATGACCACAAATTTGCCGCGGGGTATGGTGATGTCAATGCCCTTGAGATTGTTGACGCGTATGCCTTTTGCTACTATGTTACCGTCCACGACGATTTAATTTGACTATTTCACTATTCGCGATTTGACTGTATCGTGACCCTTTGATTTGATGATTCTTGATTCCATGATTGGCAATCGTAAAAATGTAGAATCGTGAAATTAAGAGGTTGTGAAATCATTTCGCTTTTTTGGGTTTCGACTCATTCCACATGCGGTCGAGGGTTGTGACCATATAGGTGCTGCCGTCAGCTGGGCCGCTGAGGTTGAGGAATGGCTGTGACGTGATGGCCAGTATCTTGGCGGGGTCGCTGATGTCGGCCTTCTCTCCCTTGGCGAAGCGATAGACCACGAATCTCACGGGCTTTTGCATCTCGTCCTTGGTGTCCTTTGTGAGCCAGACGAGCACGCGGCCGTTGCCGTCAGCGGGCAGTATCTTGACGCCCTTGACGGGCTTGGGGGCTGCCTTGTCCTTGAAGCGCATAGGCGGCACCAGGGCGGGGTAGGGCTGATAGACTTTCTCCAGGGCGGTGAGTATGTTGCCGGTGTTGTTGGCCACGGCGGCGGAGTACCACAGGCAGTTGCCTTCGATGCCGGGGAGGGTGCGCTGCAGTCGCAGTTTCTCGGGCAGCTGGTTGACCTGCGGGTTGTTGAGATCGGCGGCCTTGACGGTGCGCTCCACATCCTGCCCAATATAGAGCGGCCTGCCGCTGGCGTACTTTGACCACCAGTGGATCAGCTCGTCATAGTCGGCGGTCTTGTGGCCTATCTCCCAATAGATCTGGGGTATGTTGTAGTCCACCCATCCTCGGTTGATCCACTGCAGGATGTCGGCATAGAGGTCGTCGTAGTTCTGCAGGCCATGGGTGTTGCTGCCGGGGAGCAGCGAGCCCTCCTCGGGCTGGTTGTGGTAGATGCCGAAGGGCGATATGCCGAACTTCACCCAGGGCTTCAGCCGGAGGATGGTATCGTGAATGTCCTTGATGAGAAGGCTCACGTTGTCGCGGCGCCAGTCCTGGATGGAGCTGAAGCCTGCGCCATACTGGCTGTAGGTCTGCTGGTCGGGAATCTCGGTGCCTGCCTCGGGGTAGGGATAGAAATAGTCGTCGATGTGCAGTCCGTCAATGTCGTAGCGGCTGACGATGTCGCTCACCACCTCGCAGATGTATTCGCGGTTCTCAGGTACTCCGGGGTTGAAGAGCAGCAGCTTGCCATACTGGAAGAAGCGCTCCGGATGCTTGAAGTATGGGTGGGTGGCGGCCAGCACGGCGGTGCCTGCCGTCTTGGCGCGGTAGGGGTTGATCCAAGCGTGGAGCTCCATGCCGCGGCTGTGGCACTCGTCAATCATCCACTGGAGGGGGTCCCAGTAGGGCTGGGGTGCCATGCCCTGCTGACCGGTGAGAAATCGGCTCCAGGGCTCCAGCTGGCTGGGGTAGAGGGCGTCGCCCTCAGCCCTGACCTGGAAGAAGACGGCATTGACATGGCAGCGCTGCAGGGCATCGAGATGCCGCCGCAGGGTGGCTTGCATCTGGTCGCGGCCCAAGGCCTGGAACTGTCCGTTAACACACTGAATCCAGCTGCCCCTGAACTCTCTCTTGGGCTGCGTGGCCTCTGATGCCTCCATCGGCTGGGCGGCTATGCACCACAGGGCAAGGCATGCTAAAAATGTCCTGATTTTTGCTGTCATGCTTATAATATAAATAAGGTGTATGCGTGAATAATGGATATATCCGCGCAAAGATACGAAAAAAAAAGCAAACGGCGGTATAATCGTCAGGAAAAGCTTAGTCAAGCATCATTGAGACGTGCAGCTCGCCAGGCAGCGGAGTGCGGCCGCAGATGGGCAGGAAGAGGAGGGGAGTGGTGACTTCGCTGAGATGAGGGATGGGCGAATTGCCGTTGGCCGTGGTGTCGAGGATGTGGTATTGCGTGTCGCTGATGCGCTCTGCCATGAAATAGTGGCCTTCTGTCGTCTGGTACAGTCCCCCGCCGCTTATCAGGCATACGTCCATCTGGTCGCGGAGGTCATCGGCGCGGTGCTGCACGGCATAGGGCAGCGAGGCCAGGTGGTGCTGCATAGTATATATAATGTGGGGGCTGAGCTGTGGCAGCTGGGTGCAGGCTGCTATCTGGCCGGCGGTGGCCAGTCTCTTGCAGCGGGCTGAGGAGGGTTGGTAGCCGAAGATGGCGGTGTACCATTGGGTTGCGTCCTGGCTGGCGGGAATGAGCAGGGAGTAGTCGATGTGGTGCTTATACATCCACCAGTGAATCTGGCGCATCACTCTGGCGGCGTGGCCGAGGTTGCGATAGTCCGGCAGGGTGGCAAGGCCCGACACATAGCCTATTTTCAGCATCGGGGCGCCGGGGGCTGCCGTCATGCTATAGACGAAGCACTGGCCCTGAGCCACGGTTACTCCGTCCTGCTCAGAGGTGAATGTCTGGGCGCTGGGGTAGCGGCGGCTGAAGTATAGGTTCATAAACTCCTCGCTGTCGCCGAAAACGGTTCGCCAGATGTGGCGGCACTGTTCTGTCTGTGACATTAATGATTGTGAATCATATTCTCACACAAGACGTACTTATGGAGCTTGAGTGCGGGTTGGTATGTGGTCTTGGCCTGACGGAGGCCAGGTATGCCCAGGTCTTCCTCGCGGTTGATCCATAGGTACTGCGGCGGCAGGTGGTTGACGAACTCATTGTTGATGGCGGCGTAGGAGCCCTCAAAGGCTGTGTCGGCCTTCTCGACGCATACGTCGAAGGTGTCAGCGTTGATGGCTGCGCCGTAGGTGAAGGCCACCAACCGGCCATCCACGTAGATGGTGCCGCCGACGGCCTCCAGCTCCTGCCAGTGGTCGAAGACATACTTGATGGTCCTGCGCTCATTGATTTCCTCATCGGTGTGGCCGAGGTCGAGCCCCTTGTTTATCCACGACTTGTCGAGGGCCAGGCAGGCCTCCATGTCATCGACGCTGAGGGGTTTAAAGATATAGTCGGGGTAGCTGCGGCGGAAGCGGTTGAGGAAATTGCGCTTGCTCTGCAGCTTATGGCCTGCGAGGGTGGCAAGGCTCTGGCGGGCATAGACATAGTCGGAGCTGTCGTCAGAGTAGGAGCAGCTGAGGCTGGGGTCGGCCTTGAGGTAGTAGGGCAGCTGGTCCTCGTTGACGCCGAAGATGCACAGGCCGTCGCCTGCCTCGGCGGCATCTTCCCTCACAACCTGGAGCAGGTCGGCGAGGTCGGCGGGGCGGAAGCGCAGTGAGTAGGCGCGGTGGCCTTCATAGCTGAAACGCAGGATGATATTGTCGTTGCAGATGGCAATGGAGCCTTGGTATAGGTGCTGCCAGCTGCACAGGTTGATTATGCTGGTGTCGCATCCCTGGGGGGTGATCAGTCCGCTGATGGTGCGCAGCGGCCGGCAAGTCTGCGGGGTGCAGGGGGTGAATGTTAGCATTGTACCTTTTGTCGTGATTTTGCTATTGTCAGTTGGCACGTTTTTTTATAAAAATACTGTCGCAACTCAATTTTGGGTACAAAATTAGTGCTTTCTTGTCATAAATACGTATATTTGCAGACCTAAAAGAAAAACGAACGACAATATCATGCAGAAAAAGAAAGTTGAGTTTAGCCTTGTCTATAGAGACATGTTTCAGTCCTCCGGCAAGTTTCAGCCTCGCAAGGACCAGTTGGAGCGCGTAGCCCCTGCCATCATTGACATGGGCTGCTTTGCCCGTGTGGAGACCAATGGTGGTGCCTTTGAGCAGGTCAACCTGCTCTACGGCGAGAACCCCAACAAGGCCGTCAGGGCCTTTACCGCCCCGTTCAACAAGGTGGGCATCAAGACCCACATGCTTGACCGCGGCCTCAATGCGTTGAGAATGTTCCCTGTGCCGGCTGACGTGAGGAAGCTGATGTATAAGGTTAAGCATGCTCAGGGCGTGGACATCCCCCGCATCTTCTGCGGACTGAATGACGTCCGCAACATCATCCCCTCCATCCAGTATGCCAAGGATGGCGGCATGACTCCGCAGGCCACCCTCTGCATCACCAACTCGCCCATCCATACCGCCGAGTACTATTTCGGCATTGCCGAGCAGCTCATCAAGGCCGGAGCGCCTGAGATCTGTCTGAAGGACATGGCGGGCATCGGTCAGCCTGCCATGCTGGGCAAGCTGACGGGCATGATTAAGAGCAAGTATCCCGAGATAATCATCCAGTACCACGGCCATAGCGGCCCGGGCCTGTCGATGGCCTCCATCCTGGAGATATGCAAGGCCGGCGGCGACATTATCGACACTGCCGTTGAGCCGCTCTCCTGGGGCAAGGTTCATCCCGATGTCATCTCCGTGCAGAGCATGCTGAAGCATGCCGGCTTTGAGGTGGCCGAAATCAATATGGACGCCTACATGGAGGTGCGCAAGCTCACCCAGGAGTTCATCGACGACTTCCTCGGCTACTTCATGAGCCCCACCAACAAGCTCATGTCATCGCTGCTGCTGGGCTGCGGCCTGCCGGGCGGCATGATGGGCTCGATGATGGCCGACCTCAAGGGTGTGGAGAGCGCCATCAACGCCAACCGCAAGAAGAAGGGCCTCGAGCCTTTCACCGAGGACCAGCTGCTCGTGCGCCTCTTCAACGAGGTGGCATACGTATGGCCGAAGGTTGGCTATCCACCACTCGTCACTCCGTTCAGCCAGTATGTGAAGAACATTGCGCTGATGAACCTGCTCGCCGAGTCTATGGACAAGCCTCGCTACTCCATGATGGACCAGAGCATCTGGGGCATGATACTCGGCAAGAGCGGCAAGCTGCCCGGCGAGGTGGCTCCCGAGATTGTGGAGCTCGCCAAGCAGAAGGGCCTCGAGTTTACCGACGCCAATCCGCAGGACAACTATCCCGACGACCTGCCCACCTTTATCAAGGAGATGGAGCAGAACGGCTGGGAGCGCGGTCAGGACGACGAGGAACTCTTCGAGCTCGCCATGCACCCCACGCAGTATCGCGACTACAAGAGCGGCATAGCCAAGGAGCGCTTCGAGGCAGACCTTGCCAAGGCTAAGGAAGCCAAGAGCGCCGCAGCTCCCGCAGCCCCCAAGGCCGAGGCTTCGAAGCCCGCAGCTCCCGCTAAGGGCACTGATGCCAATGAAGAAACTGTTGCCGCCATCTCCATGGCAGTGGCTCAGCACACTGGCGACACGGGCCAGAAGATTACCATCCGTCCGTACACCAGCCCCTGGGCGATGCGCCGATTCTAAGACCTAAACTCGGTAAATAGAAATACTGAAAGAAATTGCCAGAAATTTTTCAGAAATTTAGGCTGCGCAATAAGACCTGTCCTAAATGATTTCTGAAAAATTTCCGGCAATTTCTTTCAGTGTATTCCTTTAGACGGAAAGGGCAATTTCTTTCAGTTTTTTGTTTGCCGTTTCATTTATTGCTGTTTGTTTACATTGCGGATTCTCTCGAGCATTTCCTCGTTCCACTGCTCTGTGCCGGGCAGCTGGTAGCGGCAGTAGCCGGTGGGTGAGGGATTGAAGAACGTCTTCGCCTCATCGGTCACGGTCACTGTGCCGCGCTCCGACATGGTAAAGAGCGAGTCGCCCTCTATGGCCTGAATCACCGTCAGGGGGTCCCACATCTTCTGGCCGGTGTCGCAGTCGTAGTTCATATACACCTGCTTGATGGGGTGCACGTCAGTCCAGTCGATGTCGTCAATGACCATCTGGGGCTTGTAGTCGATGCCGTCGCCCACTTCGCCGGGACTCATTATGATGTCCACATCGGCGGGCCACAGGGCGAAGAGGTTCTGGGCAAAATCCACGCTCTGCAGGAAGTTGTATTCTATCGGCTCAATAGACTCTCCGAAGGCGCCGCCCATGATATAGAGGCACTTCACTTTCCGTCGCACCAGCTCTACGCCGTTGAGCTCGGAGAACCCGTCGGGCTCCGACTGTAGCAAGTGAGCCAGGCTTGTCACGAAGCCCAGGGATATGATGCTCACGCTGTGGTCTGGCTGCTGCGCCAGCAGTTGGCGGTATAGCTGCCAGCTGTCGGGCAGCGCCGAGTAGTCGGTCAGTGAGCGCCTGAACATCGGCAGGCCGTCATTGCCGGTGTGGTACGGCAGCATCTTATAGTCGATATAGACGTTAGGCTCTTCTACGCCGTCGCGCTCCAGCCCGATGGGGATGTCGCCGTGGCCGAAGAAAGTGTTCATCAGGTCTGCCAGTGCTGCGTATTCTTCGCCCTCGCGGTTAACCATCACGCCCAGCAGGTTGCAGCGCCCTTTGTCCATGTATCGGTAGAGCATCTCCATTGCGAGGAGGTCGTCGGTGGATGAGCCGATGTCGGTGTCGAGGATTACGAGCGGAATGCCGGAGTAGGGCGTAGTCTTATTGTTGGCTCCGCCGTCATGGTCGGAGCACGACATCAGATTGACATTGGTGCATACAAACAGCAGTGCAGCAAGCAGGGGATGTTTCATGTTTGAGGTTTGAGGTTTGAGATTTGAGGTTTAGCCAAGTCCGGAGTTAATAGTTGATAATTGATAGTTGACAGTTGAAAGTTGAGAATTAACGGTTAGCGGTTAGCGTTGAGCGGTTAGCGGAAAAGTTAGTATCATACGCCCCCGGCCCTACGGGCCACCCCCTCTATCTTAGAGGGGGAGCCGACTCTTTGCCTTCAAATGCCCAACGGCTTGCTAAATCCTAATTTCTCACGGCTCACCGCTATATATTTGCCACTCGGATGATGTCGGCGAACACACCGGCGGCGGTTACGTCGGCGCCTGCCCCGTAGCCCTGGATGACCATGGGGTATTGCTTATAGCGCGTGGTGGTAAGGAGCACCATGTTGTTGGAGTCCTCCAGGCTGTAGAACGGGTGGCTTCTGCCGATGGGCGTCAGTGCCACGGTAGCCTTTCCGTTGTCCAGGCGTGCCACGAAGCGCAGCTTCTTTCCCTCCTCGTCCAGAGCCTTGCGGCGTGCCTCGAAGGGAGCGTCCAGCTCGCCGACGACGCTGAAGAAGTGGTCGGCGTCGCCCTCAAAGAACCGCTGCTCCATGAAGGGGTGCAGCTCCACGTCCTCCAGGTTGATGTGGTATCCAGCCTCGCGGGCGAGGATCACCAGCTTGCGCACCACGTCCTTGCCGCAGAGGTCTTGGCGCGGGTCGGGTTCGCTCAGCCCTGCGTCCATGGCCATGCGCACGGCGCGGCTGAAGGGAATGTCGGCAGACAGCTTGTTGAATATGAAGTTGAGCGTGCCGCTCAGCACCGCCTCAATCTTGAGCACCTCGTCGCCGCTGTCGCAGAGGTCGCTGATGGTCTTGATGATGGGCAGCCCGGCGCCGGCGTTCGTCTCATAGAGGAATTTCACGCCCTTGTTGAGGGCGGTCTGCTTGAGCTGGACATATTCGTCGTAAGGTGCCGAGGCGGCAATCTTGTTGGCTGCCACCACGGAAATGTTGTGGCTGAGCAGCGTGCCGTAGAGAGCCGCCACGCCGGCGTCGGCGGTGCAGTCAACGAACACCGAGTTGTAGAGGTTCCGCTCCACGATGTCGTGGCACATAGCTTTGGGCTTGTTGTCCAGCCCCTTGGCCTTGAGCAGCCCCTTGACGTCGGAAGCGTCGATGCCTTCGGGGTCGATGAGGTACTTGCGCGAGTTTGCCACCCCCACGATGTTGAGCTTCAGCCGGCGCTTGGCCATCAGCTCCTCGCGCTGCTCGTGGAGCTGGCGCAGCAGGCTGCTGCCCACCGTGCCTATGCCGCAGATGAAGAGGTTGACCACCTTATACTGGCTGAGGAAGAACCCGTCGTGTATTACGCTGAGCGCCTTGGTGAGGTGGCGCTTCTCCACCACCACCGAGATATTCATCTCCTGTACGCCCTGGGCGGAGGCCTTCACGTTGATGCCGTTGCGCCCCAGTATGCTGTACAGGCGGCCCGCCACTCCCAGCTTGTCCTTCATCTGCTCGCCCACCACGGCGATGGTGGCGAGGTCGTCGATAATCTCAATGGGGTTGATGGAGCCCTCCTCAATCTCCTTGGCAAACTCCCGGGTGAATATCTCCTTCGCCCTGACGGCATCGCTGTGAGTCATGCAGAGCGACGTACCCGTCTCCGAGGATGTCTGTGCCACCATGAAGGTGCTGATGCCGTTGTCGGCAAGGATGGTGAAGAAGCGGCGGTTGATGCCCACCACGCCCACCATATTCATTCCCGAGATATTGATGATGCTCGTGTCGTTGATGGAGGTGAGGCCCTTCACGCCGATGTCGTCAACTCTTGACGAGCCTACCCCCATCCCTTCCCCAAGGGAGAGGTGACTCGGCTCTTGGTCGTTGCCGCTGATGATGCTGCCCTTCTGCTCCGGGCGGAAGGTGTTTTTCACATAGAGGGGAATCTTCTTGGCAAAGACGGGGAATATGGTGGGGGGATAGATCACCTTCGCTCCGAAGTTGCACAGCTCGATAGCCTCGCTGTAGGTGAGTCGCTCAATGGTATATGCTGAGGCGATGATGTGGGGGTCGGCGGTCATAAACCCGTCCACGTCGGTCCATATCTCCAGCACCTCGGCATCCAGTGCGGCGGCGATGATGGCAGCCGTGTAGTCGCTGCCTCCGCGCCCCAGGGTGGTCGTGTCGCCCGTATGCACGTCGCTGGCAATAAACCCGGGCACGATGGCAATGCCCTGCTCGTGGGCAAAGGCCTGCCGTATCCTGGCGTTGCTAGCGCCGAAGTCCACCGAGGGCTTGCCCCAGCTGCTGTCGGTGATGATAAACTGGCGTGAGTCGTAGAGGGTGCTGCCGTCGATGAACAGCTGGATGATGCGTGAGCTGCACCGCTCGCCGTAGCTCAGGATGGCGTCCTCCGTCTTGGGCGTGACATCCTTGATGAGGAAGACGCCGCGCAGAATGCTGCCCAGCTCGTCAAACAAGCCGCCCAGCTGCTGCTTCAGGCTCTTGGCAGCCCCCGCGTCGGCAATCAGGTCGTCTATCAGGGCATGGTGGGCGTCCACCACCTCCTCCAGCACATCTCTGTAGTGCCCGTCGCCGCGCGAGGCGAGCCCCGTAGCCTTCACCAGATTGTTAGTCACCGTCTTCAGGGCAGAGACCACCACAATCACCGGAGTGCGCTCAGCCTCCACAATCCTCTTAAGGTTGCGTACCGCCTGCAGGGTGCCCACCGACGTGCCGCCAAATTTCAGAACTTTCATCAACAGATATAATTTCAAAAAAACGAGGCAAAGTTAGTGAAAGCCGAGCGGAAAACCAAATTTTATTTGGGTTTTCCCGAGTTACTGTAAAAAATCGATAACGAAAACAAGTTAACGAAAACGAAAACCAAAACGAAAACCAAAATAAATCTGTGAAATCTGTGGAATCTGTGTGACCTTAATCCGTGTGATTCGTTAGATTCGTGTTCCAATAAAATCTGCGTGATCTGCCTTCATCTGCGAAATCTGCGCGTCGCGAAGCGACGACATCGCGCCGAAGTTTATGCTAATCCCGTCGAAGCCAAAACTCATCGCGCCGAAACAGACAACTCCTGCGCAATTACATTCTTTCTCTAACACCCCTTTTAATTTAGTGGTGGGTTTGGTAGTAATTGGTGGGATTTGTTACCCGGCTACAGTGGGGTAATCAAACTAAATCTTTTATGCGTCTTTCTATCGTATAATGCTACCAAAATGGTTTTTGTGTCTCATCTTGGGAACAACCAACCCACTGACCTTTGGTGAAGCTCCTATTGTTTTTGTTGATAAAATCCCACCAATTACTACCAAACCCACCACTAAATTAAAAGGGGGTTAGCTTGCCTTTACGATTTATGAAATGTTGAAATAAAAAAGGCTTTTTAACTTGTTGGCTTGTTTGCTTGTCGATTTTCGATTTTTTTTGTAACTTCGCGCTGCTATGGAGAAGATTGTCATCTATCAGGTGTTGCCCCGTCTGTTTGGCAACAGGGTGTCCGACCCGGTGCCTAACGGCAGCAGGGAGCGTAACGGCTGCGGTCTGATGAGGGATTTCACCATGCTTGCGCTGCGCAAGATCAGGGCGCTCGGAGTGAGCCATATATGGTTTACGGGCCTGCTGGAGCACGCCACGCAGACGGACTATTCCGACTGCGGCATCGAGCGCGACCACAGTGCCATGGTCAAGGGGCGTGCAGGCTCTCCCTATGCCGTGAAGGACTACTATGATATCGACCCCGACCTGGCTGCCAACCCCCGGCGACGCATGGCTGAGTTTGAGGCGCTGGTGGACAGGACTCACCGCGCGGGGCTGAAGATAGTGATGGACTTCGTGCCAAACCATGTCGCCCGCCACTATGTGTCGGATGCCAGGCCCGAGGGTGTCCGCGACTTCGGACAGGACGACAACAGCGCTCAGGCTTTCTGTCCGCAAAACAATTTCTACTACATCCCCGGCCAGCGGCTGGCATGCCGCTTCGACATGACGGGAGTGGAAAAGGTGCCGTACTGCGAGATGCCTGCCAAGGCCACGGGCAACGACTGCTTCAGTGCGCAGCCGGGCAGGGATGACTGGTATGAGACGGTGAAGCTCAACTACGGCATCGACTATTGTGGCGGCGGCATACGCCATTTTAACCCCGTGCCCGACACATGGCATAAGATGCTGCACATCCTGCTCTATTGGGCAGGGAAGGGCGTGGACGCCTTCCGCTGCGACATGGCGGAGATGGTGCCCGTGGAGTTCTGGAGCTGGGCCATTGGGCAGGTGAAGGAGAAGCATCCCGGCGTGATGTTCATTGCCGAGGTGTATAACCCCTCTCTTTACCGCGAGTATATCTACCGCGCGGGCTTCGACATACTATATGATAAGGTGGGGCTCTACGACTGCCTCCGCGGGGTTGTCCGCATGGAGCGCAGCGCGAGCGACATCACGCAGTGCTGGCAGCAGGTGGACGATATCCGCTCGCACATGCTGTATTTCCTCGAGAATCATGACGAGCAGCGCCTTGCCAGCGACTTCTTTGCAGGCAGCGGCCGGAAGGGCGTTGCCGCCCTGGCTGTGGCTGCACTGATGGGCGGCAACCCGATGATGCTCTACTTCGGACAGGAACTGGGCGAGCGGGGCATGGAGCGCGAGGGGTTCAGCGGCATGGACGGCCGCACCACAATATTCGACTACTGGCGCGTGCCCTCGGTGCAGGAATGGTTTGGCGGCGGCAAATGCTGCTCACGGCATATCAATGCCGAGGCTGCAAGGCTGCGCGAGCAATATAGGAAGATTCTTGCCCTGGCAAATGCCGAGCCTTTCGTGAGCGGCAAGTTCTACGACCTGATGTACGTGAACACCGACAATCCGCACCTTGACCACCAGCGCGTCTTTGCCTTTATGCGCGCTGCCGGCGACGAGAGGTATCTGGTGGTCTGCAACTTCAGTGACCGCGAGGGCGACGTGGGTGTCAACATTCCCCAGCATGCCCTTGACTTCCTCGGCATTGACGAGGGCAGCCATCCTGCCCGTGATGTCCTCAGCGGCCGTCGCTTCACCCTGGCTCTCTCCGCCCGCCGTCAGGCTGTGGTCAGGGTGGGGGCATGGAGTGCCGCCGTGACGAAATTCTGATTTGACAATTTCACGATTTTACGATTGGACGATTTGGCAAGCCGGTGGACGGTAATGAACCACGAATTTCACGAATTAAACGAATGCCGAAGGCATTCATTTTTACATTAAATTTTCGCATTAACTAAATATTACTACAAATATGACATTCAAAGATTTAGCAAAGAAGAGACGCAGCATTCGCACGTTTACCGAGCAGCCTGTCAGCGAGGAGCAGCGTAAGCAGCTGATGACCGTCGCCCTGATGTCTCCCACCGGGAAGAATTGCCGTGCATGGGAGTTTGTGATTGTTGATGACAAGGATAAGCTGCAGATTCTCTCGGAGTGCAAGGCAAGTGGCGCGCAGCTGATTGCCGGGGCGCCGTTGGCCATAATCGTGGCTGTTGACAAGGAGAAGAGCGAGACCTGGGTGGAGGATGCCAGCGTGGCTTGCACGATGCTGATGCTCCAGGCTGAGGATATGGGCCTCGGCTCATGCTGGGTGGAGATCATGAACCGCAAGCGCGAAGACGGCACCCTGGCCGAGGATATCATCCGCGAGACCTTCGGCATACCCGAGCAGATGGGTGTGCTGGCCGTGGTGGCCATTGGCTATAAGGCCCAGGAGCGCAACTTGCAGAATGAGGATAAGCTGCTCTGGGAGAAAGTGCACCTCAACAGATGGTAGGAGCAGGGTATAAGATAGCCATCCTCGGTGCCGGCAACGTGGCCAGCCACCTGCTGCGCGCCTTTAGCAAGGTGGGGTGCAGCGTGGCGGTATGGAATCGCAGCGACGGTGCGCTTGTCGCCCTTCGCGATGAGCCGGGCGTGCTGTGCACCACCTGCATGGATGAGCTGCCTGCCGATGCTCAGGTGTATCTCATCTCCGTGAAGGATGATGCCGTGGAGAGCGTGGCACAGAGGCTGCAACAGGCGAAAGGGTCAGAGCTGGGCAGTGGCTGCATTGTGGCGCATACTGCCGGGAGCCTGCCGGTGAGCCTGCTGGAAAAGTATTTTCCTAACTGCGGCGTGCTATACCCCATGCAGACATTCAGCAAGGATAAGGAATTAGATTATAGCAAGATACATTTCTTTGTAGAAGAAAAGAGTGATATGCTCCATCGGTTGGCAGGCTGTGTGTCGGAACACGTGCACGACCTAACCAGTGAGCAGCGCAAGGTGCTGCACCTGGCCAGCGTGTTTGCCTGCAACTTTGCCAATCACTGCTATGTGATGGCCGAGGATGTGCTGAGGGGGATAGGTGTGCCTTTTGCCGCATTGCTGCCCCTGATCAGCGAGACGACGGACAAGGTCAGTGCCCTTCCGCCGCTGAAGGCGCAGACGGGGCCTGCCGTAAGGGAGGACCGCAGTGTGATGGACGCCCACCGGCAGCTGCTTGGCGACAGAGCCGATTTGCGGGAGATATATGAGCGGATGAGTGAAAGCATAATAAAATATAAGCACGACAATGATAGACTACGACCTGAAAAAGATTAAGGCCCTGATGTTTGACGTTGACGGTGTGTTGAGTGCAGCCACAATTCCGATGGGAGCAGACGGCATCCCTCAGCGCAGCGTGAATATCAAGGACGGCTATGTCATTCAGCTGGCTGTGAAGCTCGGTCTCCATATTGTGATAATCACCGGTGGCAATGCGCCCTCGGTGAGCAGGCGCTATGAGGGTCTTGGTGTGAAGGAGGTTCACCTGTCTGCCGGCATCAAGATCGAGAAGTATCGTGAGGTGATGCAGCGGCTCGGCCTCAGCAGCGATGAGGTGCTCTACATGGGTGACGACATCCCCGACTATGAGGTGATGATGGAGTGCGGCCTGCCGTGCTGCCCATGCGACGCCGCTCCTGAGATACAGCAGATAGCGCGCTATGTGTCGCCCCTGGCTGGCGGCTATGGCTGCGTGCGCGACGTGATAGAACAGGTGCTGCGTGCCAAGGGTCTGTGGAATATGGACAAGACAGCTTTCGGATGGTGACGAAGAGTGATGTGTGGCTTATCAGCCATTCGCCGCGCAGGGTGCAGCTGCTGAGAGACCTGGGACTGAAGTTCCGCACCGGTGAGGCACACGTGAAGGAGAGCTATCCCGACTCGCTGCCTCCGGAGCAGATACCCGTATTCCTCTCGCAGCTCAAGGCCGACAATGCCGATGTGCCCATGACGGATGAAACCCTCATCATTACTGCCGACACCATTGTGTGGGCAGCAGGCAAGGTGCTCGGCAAGCCCGCCGATGAGCATGAGGCTCGCGAGATGCTCCACCTGCTGAGCGGCAAGACCCACCAGGTGATTACCGGCGTGACACTGCGGTGCAAGGACGGGAACCGGTCGTTCTACGAAAAGACCGATGTGACCTTTGCCACCCTCAGCGATAAAGATATCGACTACTATATCAGCCACTACCGCCCCTTCGACAAAGCCGGCGCCTACGGCATCCAAGAGTGGATAGGCATGGTGGGAGTGGAGAAAATAGACGGATGCTTCTACAATGTGATGGGATTGCCCGTTCATCGCCTGTATAAGGAAATATGTAGCCTTTTGTGCGAGGATTAATATTAAATAATGTATAAAATACTTGGTTTCTTGGCAAAAAGCATTACTTTCGCGAACAGACATAATTATAATATAAAGTTGACGAGTGAGCAAGTTGACGAAAAAAGACAATATGATAAGTAAAAATATGAACAGGATTTTTTTGATTATCGGGATGGTTATAGCCGGAGCTTTTGCCGTCTCATGCGACAATGACGATGACTACAATGTGGTGCTGCCGGTATATCAGGATGTGGTATTTACCCAAGGCGGCACTCAGGTAAGCAGCCGTGCCATCATGGCAGACCAACCCGTGACGGTTACCCTCGTGCAGGCCAAGAAAGGCAAAGGCATCTATCGTTATAATTACATATGGAGCAGTGATGCCGAACTGCAGAATTTTCAGACCGGCCAGATAAGCAGCAATTACGATACCGACCCAACCAACACCTTTACTGCCACTACGCCAGGCAACTACACGATGACCATCAAGGTGAGGTATGACTATAGTGGCAATAAGGCTCCTGTTGCTCCCAGCGTGGAGATTGCCAACGGCACCGTTAGCTACAATGCTGCCGGAGCACTGTACGGCGAGGCTACCATTATCAAAGAATTCACGATAAGATAAATCATACACTGCAATGCGTAGACTGATCTTGCTTTTAACCATTATGTTCTCCATTGTTGATGCTGTTTTCGCCGCAGGAGGGCCAAGCTACCAAATACCTTTGTATGGCAACACCTACTATAGCCGCACCACTCATGAGAATGGGCGGTTCGGCTTCGGCAGAGCCAAGGATAAGAGCCTCGTGCTTAGCGGCGACACAAGCATCACCGCCACGACCTACGTCTATTTTACTAAGGGCCAGCAGCCCGAGCTGGCTCTGCTGGCGCAGGGTACGGGCAAGGTGGAGGTGACCGTGGAGGCTACCGGCGTAAGTGCCAAGAAGACTGTGCTTAAGATAGCAGGCAAAAAGTCTAAGGCATACAAGCTGGGGCATATAAGGACGGCAGTTGACGGCTATGTGAGAGTGCATTACCGACTGCTGTCGGCTGCCGACAGGGTAGGGATAGAGACCTTAGTGGTAAGCGGCACCGACAAGGAGCCAGTCTATCTGCACGAAACGACAAACACCTACTTCGGCTTGCGTGGTCCGTCGTGCCACCTTAATTACGGATGGCGCAGGCAGGGCAAGGAGTATGACTGGGCCACCATAAGCGTGACCGTTCCAGAGGAGAGCGATCAGCAGGGCTCCTACTATATGGCCCTGGGCTTCAGTGGCGGCTACTTCGGCATTCAGAATAATAGCAGCGATAGGCGCAATGTGCTCTTCTCGGTGTGGAATACCCAAGACTCTGATGACCCCAAGGCCGTTGACGAGGAGCATAGGGTGCAGGTGATAAGCCACGGCGAGGGCGTGACGGCGCAGGACTTCGGCAACGAGGGCAGCGGCAAGCAGTCGTTTATCAATGGGGGCTGGGTGCCGGGCAAGACCTATCGCTTCCTGCTCCATGCCTCAAGGGTTGACGAGACGACGGTGGACTACAGCGCCTGGTTCTACGACTGTGTAAAGGATGCCTGGATCTATCTCTCCACCCTGCGCCGACCAAATACAAAAGAGCTCATTACGGGGCTCCACTCTTTCCTGGAGAATTTCGACCCTCGTCAGGGCGACAAGACACGCAAAGCCTATTACCACGATGTGTGGGTAAGAGCCACCGACGGCGAGTGGAAGCCCGTCAGGATGGCTTACCTTACCAGTGACGATACTGGCAATAAGGGCAAGCGCCTTGACTTCATGGGCGGGACTGACGGCAATCGATTCTACCTCATGAACGGCGGCTACTTTGACCGTCCAGAGAAGATTACCCGCGAACTGATGGTGGAGAATATCGATACCATACCACCTTCGATAGACCTGAACCAGTTCGTTAAAAAATAAACATAGAAAAATTCCCTTGCCTCCAGCGTGTGGAGAGTCGCTCACTCCGCTTGACATCGTAAAGATTGTAACAGCTTATGCTATTCAGCGGCGCAGGGTAAGCAACCTGCCCAGCAACGCCATCGTATTGGGACGTGATGCCCGCATATCAGGCGATATGGTTCACCAGATTGTCTGCGGCACCCTTCAGGGCATGGGCTTCGATGTAATCAACATAGGCCTGGCTACCACTCCTACCACCGAGATTGCCGTAACCATGTCGGAAGCTTGCGGAGGCATTATCCTTACCGCCAGCCACAATCCACGCCAGTGGAATGCACTCAAGCTGCTCAATGAGAGGGGCGAGTTTCTTAACTCTGACGAGGCACACGAGATTGTGCTAATGGCTGAGCAGACCAAGGAGTTTGAGTATGCCGACGTGGATCACCTGGGCAAATATTACAAGGACCTCAGCTTTGGTCAGAAGCATATCAACCTCGTCAAGAACCTTGAGCTCGTTGATATTGAGGCTATACGCAATGCTCACTTCAAGGTGGCCCTCGACTGCGTAAACTCCGTGGGCGGCATCATCCTGCCCAACCTGCTCAAGCAGCTTGGCGTGGAGAAGATTACCAGCCTCTATGCCGACCCCACCGGCAACTTCGGCCATAATCCCGAGCCGCTGGAGCAGAACCTTACCGACATCAAGAACCTCATGAGGCTCGGCGACCATGACCTGGCCTTCGTGGTTGACCCCGATGTTGACCGACTGGCCATGATCTGTGAGGACGGCACCATGTATGGCGAGGAGTACACCCTGGTCACTGTGGCCGACTATATCCTGCAGAACCAGCGTGGCAATGCCGTGAGCAACCTCAGCTCCACCCGTGCCCTGCGCGATGTGGCAGCACGCTACGGTGCCACCTACACTCCCTCGGCCGTGGGCGAGGTGAATGTGGTTACCAAGATGAAGGAGACGGGCGCCATCATAGGTGGCGAGGGTAACGGTGGAGTGATATATCCTGCTGCCCACTATGGCCGCGATGCCTTGGTAGGTATCGGTCTCGTGCTTTCTTATCTTGCCAAGAAGAAGATGAAACTGTCACAGCTGCGCGCCACATATCCCAACTATGTGATAGTCAAGCACCGCATCGACCTCCAGCCCGAGACTAATATTGATGCAATCCTCGAATCGGTGAAGAAGCATTTCAAGGACGAGAAAGTCACCGATATCGACGGAGTCAAGATTGACTTCCCCACGGCTTGGGTTCACTTGCGCCGTTCTAACACTGAGCCCATCATCCGAGTCTATGCCGAGGCTTCCACAGAGCAGGATGCCAATGACCTGGCCGAGGATGTCATCAGCCAGGTCAAGGCCCTGATGTAGATTTGCCGCATGATGCGCCCGACAGTCTCCATAGTATTGCTCTTGCTCTCCTTTATCACGGCGAGCAGCCAGCGCAACGAAATCCTGGATGCCGATATCAGGACTCTGCAGGTGCAGCGCAACGGTCAGTGGAACTCGTTTCCTTTCATAGAGCTTGACACTCCTGACAGACTCGACATTTCCTTTGATGTAATGGGCCACGAGTATCGCAGGCTGCGCTATCGCATCGAGCCCATGACGTGGGACTGGCAGCCCAACGAGCGCCTGCTGACATCGGAGTTTCTCCAGCAGGGCATAGGCGATGAGCCTATAGAGGATTTTCAAGAGTCCATAAATACTACGGTACTATATACCCATTATTCTTTTTCGTTTCCTAATCCACAGACGGAGGTTGCCTTGTCGGGCAACTTCCGTCTTGTGGTTTATGACGACGATGAGGAGCAGGATGTCATAATCATCCCCTTCTATGTCCTGGAGGATGGAGCCAGACTGTCGGCACAGATATCCACCAATACCGACATCGACTTCAACGCCAGCCATCAGCAGCTTACCTATACCCTCCAGCCGCTGCCCACGCTCCCCATCCATTATCCGGAGAGCGAGGTGCATACTGTGGTGATGCAGAACAAGCGTCCGTCATCGGCCGTTTATAATCCCAAGCCCGATTATATCACTCCTACAGGTCTGCAATGGGTGCATAGCCGCGACCTTATCTTCCCTGCCGGCAATGAGTTCCGCAAATTTGAGATGACCACCCTCAAGCATGGCGGTATCGGCATGGATTATATTCGCTGGTTTGACCCCTACTACCATGCCAGTCTGCTGATTGATGAGCCAAGCCGCAACTATGTTTACGACGAGGAGAAGAACGGCTCTTTCTATATCAATGATATCGACCACTCTGATCCCGATGTTGAGGCCGACTATGTCTTCGTACATTTTGCTTTGCAGGCACCGCCCGACCTGAAGGGTAACATCTATGTCAACGGAGAGTTTACGGAAGACCATTTCGGCCCCGAGTACCGTATGGAGTATAACCCGGAGAGCAAGCTCTATGAGAACACCCAGCTCCTCAAGCTTGGCTACTACAATTATCAGTATCTCTATCAGCCCAAGGTAGGTGCCAAGCCTTCTACGGCCGAAGTGCAGGGCAACTTCTTCCAGACAGAGAACCGCTACACCATTCTTGCCTATTACTCCCAGCGAGGTTCGCGCTATGATCGTCTGATAGCCCTCAGCGATTTTCAGTTTGCACTGACTAAATAGGATAACTCTTAATTATTTGAAATTTGAAGTTTGAAATTTGAAATTTAGCCAAGTCCGGCATGACTATCGTCTTCTATCTCCTTATTACTCCTTACTCCTTACTCCTTACTCCTTACTCCTTTTATCTCCTTTACCTCCTTACTCCTTTTATCTCCAATAGGATAGGATAGTTCCTAGAAGAATTAAAGAGTTCAAGAGTTCAAGGAGTTCAAGAGTTCAAGGAGTTCAAGAGTTCAAGAGTTCAAGAGTTCAAGGAGTTCAAGGAGTTCAAGAGTTCAAGAGTTCAAGAGTTCAAGAGTTGAAGGATTGAAATTCAATTTTCAACTTTTTAATTTTTAACTTTTTAATTTTTTAATTTTATATAACGATGTACACTCTTCCTAACGCAAAGATAAACATAGGCCTTCGCATAGTGGGACGGCGCCCCGACGGTTACCATGACTTGCAGACGGTGTTTTTCCCCATACCGCTTGCCGACTCGCTGGAGATAGAGGAGGCACGCCGTCTGCGTAAGCCCTATGAGTTTATTCTCTCTGGCATGGCTCTTCCTGATGACGGAAGGGACAATCTCGTTGTCCGTGTGTTTATGGCGCTCAAGGAGGAGTTTGACCTGCCCCCTACCAGCATCTTCCTCAGCAAGCATATTCCTGCCGGTGCGGGCCTTGGCGGTGGCAGCAGTGACGCCGCTGCCATGATGCAGCTTCTCAACGACTATTACCGCCTTGACCTTACGCCTGCCCAGATGGAGCAGCGCCTTGCTGCCTTCGGGGCAGACTGCCCGTTCTTTGTGCGCAACAGGCCCATGTATGCCGAGGGCGTGGGCAATGTCTTCACCCCTGTCAATCTTAGCCTTAAGGATAAATACATCGTGCTGGTGAAACCGGACATCCATGTTTCCACTGCCGGGGCATACGCAGCCATAGACAGTAGCACCGGGAAGCTTCGCACTCCGGCACCTTCGCACCTTCGCGACTTAATAGAGAACACCCCTGTCCACCTTTGGCGTAATGTCGTAACCAACGATTTTGAGCCCTATGTGTTCAGCACATACCCCAAGGTAGCCGCCATCAAGCAGACGCTCTACGATATGGGTGCCCTCTATGCCTCAATGAGCGGAAGTGGCTCCGCCGTTTATGGAATATTCAATCGCCCCATAGACAACGCCCCCACCATCTTCCCCGACTGCTTCACCTTCGCCGGCAAACTATAAGAAACGGGGAGATCTTAGATAGATTCTCCCCTTTAGTAAGGGGGAGTGGCCTTAGGCCGCAAGAAATCTAATCGCGTCGAAACGAAATCTAATCGCGCGCAAGTCAAATCTAATCGCGTCGAAAGTGACAACTTCCACGCGATTAGATTTTTTTTCTGCGCAATGTTACATTTTTTTAGTGATGAAATTGATAACAAATGGTGAATTTCTAAGAGATTTTATTGGAAAAAGTCATCAATTGTTATCACTAAAGTATGTAATATTTCTATAAACGCCCATTTTTTCCGCAATTGAAAAAGTTATCTCTTTGAATTTCAGAGGTTTAACTTTAATTCAAATTATATATTATATATTTAATATAATATATAATTCTATAAGAAGGGTATATAGAGCATGGCGCAATGTTACATTTTTTTAGTGATGAAATTGATAACAAATGATAATGTTTTAACAAATCTTTGCAATTCTGATATTGAATTAAGGAAATGCTGCGGGCGTTGCTTTGGCGCAGTGCCAGCCCTGCGTCGTAGGGAGTCAGTCGGCTTTGCCTTCCTTCGGAGTGATGAGCGACTGGATGAAGTTGGTGGTTGCCTCTATCTCGAGGTCGGTGAAGCGCTGGGGGTTGCCCATATAGCGATTGTAGCCGGAGCGAGTGCCAATGTCGCCAAAGCGGTCGGCCACGCTGTTGTAATCCGTTTCGGTGATGAGGCCCTGCTTGGCAGCGCAGTAAATGGCCAGGGCGGCCTTCTTGCCCTTGCGCCCTTCCATCAGTTTGTCAAGGGCTAAATCATTCTCAGATGCTTTCGCGTTCTTTATTGTTCCCTCCTCCTCGCCTTCAGGGGAGAGGATAGCCTTGCTTGCAGGGATAGGTTCTGATGGGGCTGTATCCTTTTTTTTCTTTCCCTTGCCTTTCACCACCTTTAGAGTGTTCTGCCTTACGGAGTGAACCACGAACTTCACCACGCCCTGTATCTTGAGGCGCTTGGAGCGGGATGAAATCTCTATCACGTCGAATTTCTTGTTGAGCGGTATGAGTTTCACCTTTCGTGTCTCCTTGTCGTAGTAAATTTCCTTTATCAGAGCCTCGTCGTCGATGAACGCCAGCACTGTGTCGCCGTTCTGCGGTTGTTGCTGGGTATCGATGAATATGAGGTCGCCGTTCTTGATGTCAGGTTTCATGCTGTCGCCCTGCGCCTCCACGATTATTGTGGTGCTGGGCTCCATGCCATAGTGGGTGAGAAGATTGAAGTCCTCGCCTGTTGGGTCGCCCACGTTGGTGGGCACTCCGCATGCCACCTTGTTCTCAAAGAATTTCAGAACCTCTGGGTAGTCGTTGAGTCGATAGATCTTTAGTTCAGAAATTTTCATGTATTGTCAGTCAAATGTCATTGGTCAGTCTTTAGTCTCACCGCGTACGGTATCGCGTTTCTCTTGTCTCATGGCTCCCTTGCAGTAGCCGCAGAGGTGACGGCCTCGCTTGACGGCATCTTCCAGCTTGACCTGCTTAATCACGGCCCCGCAGTAGCTGAGACCTTCGCAGTTGCGGTAGATGTGGTAAGCCTTGGCAAACGAGCCAGTGCAGATATAAACCTTGACGTTCTTCTTGGTTTGTGCTGTCACGCTGCCACACAGCAGTGCGAGGGCAGCGATGAGGGTAATGGCGTGTTTCATGATAGAATGTTTGGTTAGGGTGTGCATTGATATAGCTCCGTATCCTCGCAGCGCCACAGGCTTTTGCGCGATAGGCGATGAATTGTATATCGTACTTGTGGTATGTATGATTACTCCATTTCTCCGATTACGACAGGAACCGTCATAGGTATACCTGCATTGTTATTATAGCTATAAGAGCCTACTCTACGCGGATTCTTTATGGTTATAACCTGATTACTATAAAAATTTTCACCCAGTACGAGAACGGTATTACCCGTGTACATCACTTCTTTGCCAATCGTGTCAGAAGCTTCACTTGTCAATGCTGCATTTCCAAGAACCTGAAACACTTCAAAAGATGCTTCCTTTTTATTCTCATAGCTCACAGGCTTTTTAAGATATTGAATTGGGTCGTTATCTGCGGATTTCTGAATGACTAACCCAATTACATATAAAACGAATGTCAGGACAACACCTGTTAAGACACCTAAGAAGAAAGATTTTTTATTCATATTTATTTTATTTTGCTCCTTTCCTACGGTTACAATCTTTACATAACATTTGGCAGTTCTCTATAACAGTACGGCCTCCATCTTTGCTGCATTAAGATTTTTTGTTTGCCATACCAAATTTCTTATTTTATCATTTCTTCTACACTTGGGGGATGTCATAGTCTTTAGAAGTCAATATTGCAGGTTAAAGTCAAATTCGACTGTTTGCTATTTTCAGCCTTAATGGTAAATGGCTCTTTATCTTTACTGATATATATGCGACCAGTAATAGTTGCGTATTCTGCTGCCGAACAATTTAATTTAGGTTTGAAACTTTTCGACACTGGTCCATAGGTGGCTTCCCATTCAGTCGATGCACTGATAGTCTTTTCTCCTTCTGGAGTCTCACATTTAATGGTCATTTTCCGGATAGGATATGATTTTATACTAACACTGTACTTAACATAATAACGGCTTCCGGCATCATCGCTGTCTGAAGAACAGGATACAAGGCAAAGGCCAACCATAATCATAAAAAGGGAAACTAATCTTTTCATATTTCAAGTTTTTTAATCAGTCAGCAAAATTAGTATTTTTTGCTAATTGTCGGTGCAATTACAGGGGAAATTAGTTGTTATTTGTTGTTTTTCGTTGTTATTTGTTGCTGCAACTGATAGCAACAAGATTTTTTTTGTGCCTCTCTACAGACCTTGTACTTTTGCTCTCGCAAGCTTGCAGCAACCTATTGTTTAACATTAAATCCTATTTGATATGACTAAATCAGAAAAGAAGTATTGGTCAGAGTACAAGAAGAAGAGGCAGAAAGAAATCGAAAAAGCCTTTTCCGATGTAAGGTTTTTCTATGAATGCGCTATTGAAAAAGCGAGAGAATTGGGCAAATATGAGGGCAAAGCACAAGCCCTGTTGGATGCTGCCAAAAACTACGCCTTGTCAAAGACTGACGACTACTACGAGTTGCTTGAGAACCCTGCTTATAAGTGGATAGATGGAGAAGAAGACGCAGATTAAGGTCGTCGCTCCCGTCGACCTCACTGGGCTTGCCAAGGGCGAGCCAGTTGCAATCAAAGGTACACTGTATGTGCAGCCGAACGGAGACCAGTTCTTCGAGGCTGCTGAGAACAGCCCCAAAAATGTGAGCAAGAAGAACGGCTACAAGTTAGTCTATTCCAACGGCATCACGAAACACTACACCACTCGCCGTCGGCACATCTTTTTCACGTCATTCTCTATTGACATGACTGAGCTGGTCGGCTCGGTGCTTCCGCGCGAGATTGTAAGGTTTTGCGCAGAGGCCTGTTCGAAGAAGATTAAGTATTACACCAAATCTGAGGAAAAATGATTAAATTCGAATTGTTAGGTTTCCTATGGACGATTGTTATTTTCCTCGTCGGCTGCATGT
>CADAZW010000003.1:0-8371 GCA_902792555.1 uncultured Bacteroidales bacterium
ATTAGGAGTAATGTAGAACACGAAATCCACGTCCTCAGCATCAAAGGTCCTGTACTTGAGGTTGGGCACATTGGGATCAATGTAGGCAGCCTTCTCAACACCGAAGTTGTTGAGGAAGTCATCAAAGCCGCTTACCAGGAAGTAATAGCCTTCGCTGAGGGGAATCATTGCATTCTCCACAGCAGCACGTGCGCTGATAAGATTATCGATGGCGGCCTGATACTCCTCGTCGGAGAGGCTGCCGTCCATGGACTTCATCAGGGCATCCTCAAGGGCGGTGTTGTAAGCCTCTGCGGCTGATTCATCATAGTAACCGGGATCTGTGCCGGCAGTAAACTCAACACCGTCGCCGGTGTAAGTGTCGATGACATCCTGGAGGTCATCTTGCAGACTCTTTTCGTAGGTTACGTCATAGACATTCCACTGGTTGGTGTCGGTATAGCCCCAAAGCAGGACATTGGGAGCCGTAGAATACCAGAAACCCAGATAATAGAAGGATTTCTCATCCTTAGACCAGCAGAAGCCCACAGAGTTATCATCAGAACCGCGACCTGCGCCGTTTTCACGCCAGTTGCTTATCACCTCATCGCCGTTAAGCCATGTGCTTTCGTCTAAGCGCGAACGGAAAGACTCCTTGCCATCTTCTTTTTTGTAATTTTCTTCACTGTAGTAGGCTTCCCAGCCGTAATTGTTGGACCAAGGGATATCCTCGCCGCAACTAATAATCTGATAATTAGAAGCCTTGGCGGGATCAGAAACGGTACCACATCCCACAGCACTACCAAAGCCAGTTGTTTGGCCAAGATATTTGCCATTGCCTACCAGCTTGATGTACACAGTAGGTGCACCGGTGCGAAGGTCCACGGGGCCCTCCTCCAGAACTACAATGGCGGCGTCGCTCACACCGAGGCCATTAAGAACAGCTGCACCAGCCTGAGTATTGGTGGCCTGAAGGTAGTAGCCCAGGTCAGCGGTGCGGCTTGAGTGCTCCAGCACCACAGTGTCGCCGGGCTGAATCTGGGTGGCATTCTTGCGATCGCCAATGATCCAGCGTGCGTCAATGCTACTCCACATTGCTCCCATCAGCACAAGGAGCAGAAAAAGTAAAGATTTCTTCATGTGTGTAATTGTTTAAGTTAATAATATGGTTAATAAAAAAATCCTTTTCTAATCAAGAAGCAAAGTTAGCATATTCCTGTTACTTTTCCTTAATCGTTGCCAAAAAAAATGCGGATTCCGAGTGAATCCGCATTTTTCTCAAGACTTTCTTTCGTCTAATTCTCAGCAGCTGTCCCCGGTGAAGGAACCACTAGTTTGTAACCCTTGCCGTGAACATTGATAATCTCCACATTGGGATCTTCCTTGAGATGCTTACGCAGTTTGGTAATGTAAACATCCATGGAGCGGGCATTGAAATAGTTGTCATCCACCCAGATGGTCTTCAGCGCAAAGTCACGCTGCAGCACATCGTTAGCATGCTGATATAGGAGTACCAGCAGCTCGCTCTCCTTGGTGGTGAGCTTCTTTACCTCACCGCTGGGCTTAGTGAGCAACTGCTTCTTCACATCATAGGTGTAGCCGCCCATCTTAAAGGCTTCAATATCGCTCTGCTTCTTGGTATGAACGCGACGCATTATAGCCTCTATACGCAGAGTCAGCTCCTCCATGGAGAAAGGCTTGGTAATATAGTCGTCGGCGCCAATCTTGAAGCCCTCAAACACATCCTCCTTGAGCGTCTTGGCTGTCAGGAAGACGATAGGAGTGTCAGGACTGGTCTGCTTAATGTCGCGAGCCAGAGAGAATCCGTCTTTCTTGGGCATCATCACATCCAGCACACAGATATCAGCAGGTGTCTTCACAAAGGCACGGTATCCGGCCTCGCCGTCGTTGCACAGCTCGGCATCATAGCCCTTAGCTTGCAGATACTCTCTCAGCAGCATGCCGAGGCTCTCATCGTCCTCGCACAGCAGGATTCTTGTCTTCTCGTTCATAATTGTTCAGTTTTTTAACGTGTTAAATGTTATCACAAACTTGGTGCCCTTGCCAGGCTCACTCTCGGCGGCAATATGGCCGTGGTGAAGCTCCACAATACTCTTTACGTATGCCAGGCCGAGGCCGAAGCCCTTCACGTCATGCTTGTTGCCTGAGTGGACACGATAGAATTTCTCAAATATCTTCTTAAGGTTTTCCTTACGGATGCCTATGCCATTATCGGCAATAGTTACCAGTATATGGTCATGCTGGTTGCGTGTGCTTACCTTCAGACGCAAGGGCACATCCTCACGGCTGTACTTGACGGCATTCTCCATCAGGTTAAACAGCACATTGGTCAGGTGCACCTCATCGCCGTAAATCCAAGGGTTAGCAGCCTGCAGGTCGGTCTCGATAGTGCCTCCCTTCTCCTCCACCTTGATATGGAAGGTTCCAGCCACGTCGTCAACCATCTCATTGAGATTCAGCTCCTGTTCCTTGAGAGCCATCTTCCCTCCCTCGAGCAAGGATGTCTGCAGTACCCTGTCGATGAGGCGCTGCAAGCGCTTCGTCTCATTGCCTATCACTCCGCTTAGGTGTGAAGTCATCTGCTCGGTCTTCTTCACCGAGGGGTCATTGAGCATCTGACTTGCCAGCGAGATGGAGGCCACGGGAGTCTTAAGCTCATGAGTCATATTGTTGACAAAGTCTGTCTTCATCTCACCCAGACGGCGCTGGCGGAAAGTAACACGTATGGTATAGCCGAACATCACTGCCAGAATAATCATAAACAGTATGGACGTAACCAAATAGCGTGAAGACTTGTAGATATAGCGGTTGATAGATGGGAAGCTGACTGTCAGGATGCCCACATTGGAAGGCGAGTTGTTGGGCATCAGCACTTGCTTGTAGCTATGGTCGGCTCCTTCGTCGGTATAGTCGGGGCACTTATAGAGCAACCTGCCCGCGCTGTTGCTGACCGTAAAGTGGTAGGGCACGTCAATACCCTCTTTCACCAGCTCTGCCTTGATGCGGCTGTCAAGATTCTTGAAATTGATGCGCTCCTCTATGGGAGTCTCGCTGGTGGAATAGAGAATGGTATAGATAATCCTGTTGAGCAACTCCTGCTGATAGACATAGCGCTTCTTAAGTTCACGCTTCATCTCGGCAGAAAACTCTTGCCGCGGTCTCGGCGGTCGCTTGCCCAGAGTCAGTCCGCTCTGCTCTCGGGTGGCATGGCTCACCAAGCCAGTAGCTACTGTCGGTTCCTCGCTTGTCAGGCGCGCAGTCTTGTCGCTATAGATTGAGTCAGTCAGAATCATCAAGCTGTCGGCAGGCCCCATGCTAAGGTCTTTCTCTATATCGCGATTGCCCAGCGAATGCAGGTCGTTCTTCAGGCCTTGGTAGGTATCCTCTATCTCCATGCTGCGAGCCACGAGAAAAAGACTGCGGCTCACACTGGAGTCAAACTGCTCCTTGCGCATCTTTACCACACGGTTGGAGTAGCTTACCAGCATTGAGATGAGAGCCACGAAGATAAGGCTCATCACAACCACCACAGTTATCAGTTTCTTGTTTTTCATCCGTAGCTTGTTTGTCTTATTCCGTCTGCAGGCTTTTCTGGCGCAAAGATACCTTATTATAAATACGCGCACAGGCGAGGCTATGACGCATTCTGACCATTTCATTTTTTTTAACATTCTTTGGGCGCTTAGGATATCTTTTTTGCAACTTGCGTTATGCCTATCTCGCCGCTCTTTTGCTGCTAGGTCAGCGCCTTCTATGCCGCATTCATTACCGTTTGCTGCAAAAACAGTACAAAAAATTTGCCTGTTCGGCAAGATTATAGTAATTTTGCACCCGCTTCCCGCAAAAGTCGGGTCGCGCGTGAACATTATTTATATTTATTAACCCTAAAAAGGTAAGACAATGAATCAGTATGAAACCGTTTTCATTTTGACTCCCGTTTTGTCTGATGAACAGATGAAGGAAGCGGTTGGAAAGTTCAGAGATTATCTGACATCGCAAGGCTCCGAGATCCTCTATGAGGAGAATTGGGGTATGCGCAAGCTGGCTTACAACATCAACAAGAAGTCATCAGGCTTCTACTACGAGATCGGCTTCAAGGCCAATCCCGCAGCAATCGAGAGACTTGAGATCAACTATCGTCGTGACGAGCGCGTGCTGCGCTTCCTCACGGTAAAAATGGACAAGTATGCCGCCGCTTACGCCGCTAAGCGCCAGGCCCTTAAAAAGAAGGAGGACTAAACCATGGCAGCTGAACAGAACGAAATCCGCTATCTCAATGCTCCGTCTATCGACGTGAAGAAAAAGAAGTACTGCCGTTTCAAGAAGAGCGGCATCAAGTACATAGACTATCGCGACCCCGAATTTCTCAAGAAGTTCCTCAATGAGCAAGGCCGCATCCTGCCCCGCCGCATCACCGGCACCTCACTCAAGTATCAGCGCCGCGTGGCACAGGCCGTTAAGCGTGCCCGCCACCTTGCACTGCTGCCTTTCGTAACCGATATGATGAAATAAAAGAGGAGGACAGACACTATGGAAATTATACTTAAGGAAGATATTATCGGCTTGGGTTTCAAGAACGATATCGTGAAAGTCAAGAACGGCTACGCCAACAACTACCTCGTTCCTACAGGCAAGGCCGCATATGCCACCGAGAGCGCTAAGAAAGTACTGGCTGAGGATCTCCGCCAGAAGGCTCACAAGTTGGCCAAGATTAAGGAAGAGGCTGAGGCCCTGGCAGCCAAGATTAATGCCGTGCCCACACTCGTAATCCCCATGAAGGTCAGCACCACTGGCACCATCTACGGTTCTGTAACCAATGTTCAGATTGCCGAAGGTCTTGCTGCCGCTGGCGTAGAAGTTGACAGAAAGAAGATCGTTGTAGGCGAAGTAAAGGCCATTGGCAGCTACACCGCCAGTGTTAAGCTCCACAAGGAGGTAACCGCCACCGTGGACTTTACCGTCATCAACGACTCTGAGCCCGAGGCACCTGCAGAGGAGGAGACTCCCGCTGAGGTTAAGGCTCCCGCTGCAGAAGAAGCTCCTGTAGTAGAAGAGGCTGCTCCTGTAGAGGAAGCACCTGCTGAGGAGCCCGCTGCAGAAGAAACTCCCGTTGAGGAAGCACCCGCTGAGGAGCCCGTAGCAGAAGAGGCTGCTCCCGCAGAGGAAGCACCTGCTGAAGAGGCTGCTCCCGCAGAGGAAACTCCCGCAGAAGAATAAAACTTCTGTCCCAATAAAGACAAAGAAACTCCCCATCTGCATTGTGAGATGGGGAGTTTTTGCTATCTTTGCACCCTGCAACACAAATCTCAAAACAATGAAACATCTCATTATGATAATTGCGCTGCTGACCACTCTCTCCATCAGCGCGCAAACACGCAAGCCGGCCGTACGCAAGCCAGCCACCACCACAGTGCGCAAGCCCGCAACCCAGCAGCGAACCAACCCCGCAGCCAAAAACCCCACCGCGGCAGCCAGTCCTCACATCAAGAAAGCCGTCAATTCCAATCCCCAGTATCGCGAAGTCAGCTATATCATCCGCGGCAAGGCTCACGGCTTCCCCGAGGGTGAGTGGGTAAAGCTCTGCGAACCCAGCAAAAGCGGGCTCCGCGCCACAGACTCCGTGCAACTGCAAGGTGAGGATTTCTCTTTCCGCGGCAAGACGCTTAACGTGCCCTATATGAAATACCTTGTCCTGGGTCAGGGAGTAAAGAAGACCCTGGTGGAAGTATTCGTTGAAGAAGGCACTGTCAGCGTAGACATCACCGCAGAGAAGCGCATCGACCATGTCAGCGGCACGCCTACCAACAATGCCTACACCCCCTATCGCGACAGCATCAATGCCATCTACACCCAGATCTACGACTGCACCCGCGAGAGCATGCGCCTCACCAATTCTGCCGAAGACCGTGAAGCCTACAAAATGGGCGCCGACTCACTGCGCAAGCAACAGGTGGAGTACACCTACACCTTCGCCCGCCGCAACCTCGGCAACTGGGCTGGCATCTACCTCTTTGCCGAATACTACAAGCGCTTCACCACTGCCCAGAACAAGGCTCTGCTGGCCGCTGTGCCCAAGAAATATGCCGACCTTCCCATCTTCGAAGAAATACGCAAACACACTAACAAGAAATAGCTTGATGAAATCACGTTTTTCCATTATTGGCCTTTCTCTTTTCTCTCTTTTCCTTTCTCTAGTCGCAATCTCATGCCGCGCACTGACGGAGGCCGATTGGCAGGCAGGCCGTGTGCTCACCCCGTCCGCCGTTAGCGCAAGCAATCTGGACAGTTTCTTCCGTGCCGACACCATCAGCGATCAGGTGTTTAAGCGCATATGGCTCAAGTCCTATAAGCGCGACTGCACAGTACCCCGTCAGGAACTGCGATACCTCCGCGTGCTCCATATTAATAAGGACGGCAAGCCCCAGACTGGCGAGATTATATGCAATCGCGCCATAGCCGACGACTTGCTCCAGATATTCCGCCAGCTGTATCTCAGCGGCTATCGAATAGAAAAGATGCTCCTTGTGGATGAGTACAACGCCGACGACGAGACCTCGATGGCAGACAACAACACATCCTGCTTCAACTATCGTTGCATTGCCGGCAGCAAGAAGCTGTCTTATCACAGCCGTGGCCTCGCCATCGACATCAATCCTCTCATCAATCCCTGCCTGCACCCCCGCAGCGGACTGGTGGAGCCCAAGGCAGGCAAGCAATACGCTCATAACCGCCGCAACCGCAAGGGACAAGCCATCCGCTTCATCGACGAGCAGGACCTCTGCTACCGCCTCTTTATCCAGCACGGCTTCATCTGGGGCGGCAGCTGGTCCACGCCCAAGGACTATCAGCACTTTGAGAAGCGCCTGCCATAAATCTGTCTTCGTTATAATCCCCGTAGCTGGAAGCTGACGGCCAGCCCCAGAAAGAGTAATGACCAATAGGCATAGATGTGGCGCCGGAAGCGCATCCAGGCAAAGAAAGTGAATATCAGGGGATAGATGCACAGAGTAGTCAGAGGCGAAAGCTGCACCGCCACGCTGGACAACGGAAGGGCTGCTATTTTCTCCACACCGCCAGTCAGCAATCCTACCACCTGCCCCAGCAGCCAACCAACGGCAGAGGCGCCCACACTCCACCATGACAAGGAAAAGAACAGCACCGCACCTATCAGCAATATATAGGCGCAGGGAATGACCAGCACATTAGTGGCAATAAACATCAAAGGGAAACGCCCGAAGACGCAGGCAGCCAGCGGCGCAGTGGCCAGTTGGGCAATGAGTGTCACATAGAGGAAATCAGCAATGCGATTGCTCCAGCGCGGAATCCGCCAGCCAATACCTTCATGGTAATAAGGCAGGAAATATATTATGAAGAATACCGCGAGAAACGACATCTGAAACCCCGTGTCCATCAGACTCTGCGGACTGACGCACAAGATTACGAAGGCAGCCACCACCACATTGTTAAGCGAGGCAAAGCCCTCACCGCGCATTCCCAGCAGGAGCATCAGCGTGAGCATCAGGGCGGAACGGACGATTGACACGCTGCAACCCGTAAGCAGGACAAATGCCCATGTCAGCGATATGCAAACTAAGGCAATGACCCACATGCCCCATCGCCTGGCACGCAGCGGATATAGCAAAAAGAGGAGAAATGTTACCAAGATGCTGAGATGCAGCCCCGACAATGCCAGTACATGGCTGGCACCCGATACAGAGAACGCCTGCCTCGTTTCCTTGCTTATTCCCGATTTCTCGCCCAACGTCAAGGCCGCCAACACCGCAGCATCTGTCTTGGCAAGTCCCAGCTTATCATATTGTTGCAGCAGACGCGAGCGCAAGGTCAGTGCATAGATGCGCACCCTTTGCCACCACGGCAACATGCCCATCAGCCTTGTGCCCTCGGCAGAAGAGTCTATGCTCACTCGTCTGGGCGCAAAGCCTTGCCCCGCATATCCCTGCCGCTCAAGCCATTTGGCATAATCAAAAATGTAGGTGCTGTCCTGGCCGTTCGAGGCAAAATAATTGTAAGGTTTCTTTATTTCTGCATCAAACTCCACGCACTCGCCAGTCTGCAGCGGGCGGACGAGGGCAGTCTTGAGTATTGACAGCATTACCTTGCGCGCGGAGCCGTCCTTCTCCACTATCAGGCTTACACGCCATGTCTTGGCCGTAGAGCGCTGGTTCTCTATCACCACTCCGCGCCATTGGCGCATGCCCTCGGGCCACACAGTCCTGTTGCCTTCGTGCTGCATCACATCAGTCGCAAAGCCAACCAGCAGCATCAGCACCACAGCCAGACCCTTGAATACAGAGCGAGGCAATGCCCTGCGCCGCTTGGGCCAACCTACCACAACTGCCGCCAGCAGGAT
>CADAZW010000003.1:8380-92029 GCA_902792555.1 uncultured Bacteroidales bacterium
GCCATCAGCGGCAGGAGCAGCAGCGCCAAGGGCGACTCCTCAAAGATTCGTCCAAACGGAGACTTCAGGCTATCTGTCACCCTTGAGAATGTCTATCTCTTTCTTTGGGTCGGCGGCCTTAAACACGGCACTGCCAGCCACCAGCACATCCACGCCAGCCTCCACAAGCATCTGTGCATTGTCGCGGCTCACCCCGCCGTCTATTTCGATGAGGGTGTTGAGGTTGCGGCGGTCTATCATCTCGCGCAGGCGCTTCACCTTCTCCACGGTTTCGTCGATGAATTTCTGACCTGCGAAGCCAGGATTGACACTCATAAGCATCACCACATCGGCTTCCTGCAGCACATCCTCCACCATACATACAGGAGTGCTGGGATTGAGGGTCACGCCAGACATCATGCCCTCCTTGCGGATCTGGTTGAGCAGGCGATGGAGGTGGATGGTAGCCTCCTGGTGCACATTCATCACGCGGGCACCGAGGGCCTTGACCTGCGGCACGAACTTCTCAGGCTCCACAATCATGAGGTGGACGTCAAGGGGCTTCTCTGCCACGCGGGCCATGGCCTGCATCACAGGAAATCCGAATGAGATGTTGGGTACAAACACGCCATCCATCACGTCGAGGTGATACCAGTCACAATTGCTCTCGTTGAGCATACGGATGTCGCGCTCCAGATTGGCAAAGTCTGCCGAGAGCAGCGACGGGGCGATAAGGGGTTTTCTCATATTGCGAATTATTAGTTATTCTCCAGTAACAATGTATTATTGCCGCTTCGCGGCACGCAGATTTACGCAGATGAAGCAGATTACGCAGATTTTTTCGGAATCATAAAATTGGTCAACGTATGCAGCCGGACTTGGCTAACGTTTAACGGTTATTGGTTAACGGTTATTGGTTAACGGTTATTGGTTAACGTATGCAGCCGGACTTGGCTAACGTTTAACGGTTATTGGTTAACGGTTATTGGTTAACGGTTATTGGTTATTGGTTAACGGTTATTGGTTAACGGTTATTGGTTATTGGTTAACGGTTATTGTTTTTCAGGTTGCGGATTAAGAAATCGCTGATGCGGGTGAAGAGGTGCATACGGGTGTTGCCGCCGTAGATGCTATGGTTGCGGTTGGTATAGAGCTGCATCTCAAACTGCTTGTCGCCCTGCACGAGTGCTTCGGTGTATTCGTAGGTGTTGCGCACATGCACGTTGTCGTCGGCCAGGCCGTGGCAAATCAGCAGGTTGCCGTGGAGGTTACCGACGCGCGAGATGGCATTGTCGTCATAGCCGGAGTTCTCCTGCGGGGTGCGCATGTAGCGCTCGGTATAGACGCTGTCGTAGTAGCGCCAACTGGTGGGCGGAGCCACTGCCACGCCACACTTGAACACTCCCCTACCCTCGCTCATGCTCATCAGGGTATTGAAGCCGCCGTAGCTCCAGCCCCAAATGGCTATGTTATCCTTGTCGATATAGGGCTGCTGGCCGAGCCAGATGGCGGCCTCCACCTGATCTTTGCTCTCCTTCTGGCCCAGGTGCAGATAGGTGCACTTCTCAAAGTCGCGCCCGCGGCCGCCGGTGCCGCGGCCGTCAACGGCCACGCAGATAATGCCCTGCGAGCAAAGGTAGGCCTCGTAGGCTGCGCCGGCACCGCTGCCGCCGATGTTCCAGCTGTCGCTGACCGACTGCGAGCCCGGGCCGCTGTACTGGTACATCACCACGGGGTACTGCTTGGAGGGGTCGAAGTCGGCAGGCTTGACCATCCATCCGTTGAGCTGCACGCCCTCGCTGGTCTGGAAGGTGAAGAGCTCCTTCCGCGGCATGTTGATGGTGGCGATATTCTCGCGGAGCTTCTTGTTGTCGAGGAGGGTCTTGAGCACCTTGCCGCCATTGTCGCGCAGAGTGGTTATCTGGGGAGTGTTGATATTGCTGTAGACATTGACGAAATACTTCATCGATTTGCTGAAGGTGGCAGCGTTGGAGCCCGTCTCGGTGGAGAGCTTGCGTGTCTTGCCGCTGAGGTCGGAGGCGAAGATGGCCGTGCGCGTGGGGCTGCCGTCCTTGGCGCTATAGTAGAATGTCTTGCGCTCGGGGTCGGTGCCGTAGAAGTCGCACACCTCCATAGGCTGATTGGTGATCTGGCGGATGAGCTGGCCGGTGGTGGAGTACCAGTAGAGCTGGCTCTGCCCCGAGCGGTCGCTCTGCAGCACGAAGTTGTTGCCGAAAAACTGCAGGTTTTCGTAGGCTTTCTCTTTCACATAGCAGTCGTCGGTCTCGCTGAGGATGAGCTTGCACACCGTGGAGCGCGCGTCGCCCATGTAGATGCTCATCCTGCTCTGGTGGCGGTTGAGGGTGACGATGGCCAGCTGGTCGGGCGTGTCGGTAAACTTGATGCGGGGAATATAGCCGTCGCTGTCCAGGGGCAGTGCCATCTGGCGGGTGACGTGGCTCTTGATGTCATAGGTCAGCACCTTGACCTTGCTGTTCTGCTCACCTGCCACGGGATACTTGTAGCAGTAGTCGTGGGGGTAGGCGTCATTGTCCTTCAGCTCGGGGCTCAGGCCCTTGAACATCTGCATCTCATACATGGGCACCTCGCTCTCGTCGAAGCGCACCCACGCCAGCATCTTGCCATCGGCGCTGAAGTCGAAGGCGCGGCTGTAGCTGAACTCCTCCTCATACACCCAGTCGGGGATGCCGTTCAGCACATAGTTAAACTTGCCGTCCTCGGTTATCTGGCTCTCGCTGTTGCCGAAGAGCAGCTTGACCAGGAAGAGGTTGTTGTCCCTCACGAAGGCCACCTGGTTGCCGTCGGGCGAGAAGAGTGGCTCCTGCTGGGGCCCGCCCTTGGAGAGGGGCTCCACGGTATTGTTGGCCACGGTATATACATAGTACTCGGCCTTCTTGGAGTGGCGGTAGATGGCCTTGGGGTTGGTCTGGAGGAGTATGCGGCTCTCGTCGGGGGCGAAGGTATAGTCGCTGAAGCCCTGCAGCTTGGTGCCCTTGGCGGTGGAGAGGTCGAGGATGGTGCCCACCTCCTCGCCGGTCTTAAAGGAGTAGCGTACAATCTTATTGCCGC
This sequence comes from uncultured Bacteroidales bacterium, assembly GCA_902792555.1. Lineage (GTDB taxonomy): Bacteria > Bacteroidota > Bacteroidia > Bacteroidales > Bacteroidaceae > UBA6382. The sequence goes on from CADAZW010000003.1 coordinate 11,450, forward strand.
GTGCGCGGGCGTAGGTCACGCCATCGTTGAGCGGCCTCACCCCATACAGCTGTTCAGCATAAAACACGCCGCCCATGGCGGTCTTCAGGTCAATGTCCTTGCCGGCCCACGCCGCGGTGCCGACCATCAGCAGCGATACAATCGCAACAAAAATCTTCTTCATTATATTACTGTGTTTTTTATGTTATTTCCTTTGTGCTACAAAGTTACGGAAAAACGGGGATAATTTGAAATTTGAAGTTTGAAATTTGAAATTTAGCAAGCCGTTGGACAAGGATTCATATAATTCGCAGTTGTTTTTTAAAAATGAATTACTCATGAATTATCATAAATTCTTTAAGATCTTGCCAGAAAGGCCAACTGGAGTTACTCTCATACGCCCTCCCCCCAGAGTACAAAATTCTCAATTCTTCTAAACAAAATTCTCAATTCTCCCAAACAAAATTCTCAATTCTACCAAACAAAATTCTCAATTCTACCAAACAAAATTCTCAATTCTTCTAAACAAAATTCTCAAAAGTCACTTGCAAAATTCTCAATAAGCCGCTTCGCGGCACGCAGATTTACGCAGAGGAAGCAGATTACGCAGACTTTTTCGTGAAATTGCCGCTGCGCTCTCGCAGCTTTTTATGCCAGACCGCGCCGATGGCGCGACCACTGGCAAGCTGCTCGCTTAGGAGAGCATTGCTCAAAAGCAATTTCTCGCGATGCCTTCGGCATTCGTATAATTCGTAGTCTTCTTATCTCACACAGATTTCACAGATTTCACAGATTTCTTTTTCAAGAATTAGAGAATTAAAGAATTTTTTTTGAAATTTGAAATTTAGCCAAGTCCGGAGGAAGACAATCAAGAATTAGAGAATTTCGTATAATTCGTAGTCTTCTTTTTCTCACACAGATTTCACAGATTTCACAGATTATTCGTAAAATTAGTATAATTCGTAGTTTCTTGAACACTGCAATAGACACAATCAGAGCCCAGCCGAGGGGCTGGGCTCTGCAATTGTATGCTACAGTTGCTAGTCAACCGTCAAAAGATTGAAAAATGGAAGAAGAACTTCAATTCTTCAGTTCTTAAATTCTTCAATTCTAATTAGTTTCCTTTGCGGACGTTCTTGACGATGTAGTTGACCACGGGGAATTCCTGGTCGCCGACCTTGACGGTGTAGCGGCACATGTTCCAGTCGAACATCGGCACGTCGCCGAGCCTTCTGGGCAGCGGCAGGCAGCCGGTCACCTTGGTGCCGGAGCCGGTGTTGTAGATGGTGCTCCAGCTGTGGGAGTAGCCAGCACCGAAGCCGGCCTTGACGGTGGTGCCGAGGGTACCGGCGAAGCCCACGAGCTTCATGTCGAAGCCGAAGGTGTTCTTGGTGGTGTTGGCGGTTTCGTCGCTCACCTCTATGGAGAAGTACTTGGTGCCGTCGGAGCCGGTGGTGGAGTACATATTCTGGTCATCGTTGCTCCAAAGGATTCCTCCTGTTGACTTCACCTGTGCGGGGTTGCTCATGTAGCTGAGCGGGTTGCCGGGCTCGTTCTTGAATACCTCGCGGAGGTCGGGTATGTCCTTGCGGTCGCCGCGCAGCAGCATATAGTCAGCCTCGCTGAGCTCGAGGTCTCGCGGATAGGTCGGCACGCCGCAGACAAGGGTGGTGCCCACCTCATCGGGGTCGGTGCTGTCAACGCAGCGGTAGGTGTAGAGCCATACGGGCGTCATGGTGAGACCCACCTTGTTGTCGCGGCCGGCAGTGCAGCCCGACTCATAGGTCCAGGTGTCGGTCTTGGCTACGCTGTTCTCCCAGTCCCAGTTGAGGTTGGTCTCAAACTCGAAGCCGACCTTGCCTATCTCCACGCCGAAGACAGAAACCTTGGCCTCGTGCTCCAAGCCGAAGATGAGGGAGGCGGAGGTGCTGTTGGTGTTCTCCTTGCCGGTGGTGGTGGAGGTCCACTTGGTCCACTCGGTAGTGGGGCCTACGTCGCCGTAAACATACTCCTCGCCGGCATTGGGGTAGCCCTCGGGCACCTTTGCCCAGTAGGGAGCGGCAGCGAGGGCGAACTTGATGCGCGGCTCGCTCATCGTGGCCTGGCAAGACTCAAACTTGTAGCGGCGTACATCCAGGTCGCTGTAGGACGTAGCACAGAAAGCAGGGAAATAGGCGGGGACTCTATAGCGTATATCAGAAACAGTAGTAGTATATGTACCCATCTCCCACGAAAGATATGCAGGATATGCCTTACGCACCATTGTTCCATTAGACTGTACTGGCGTCAGCAGATTAGCACATACTGACGATTGTATGTAAGAGATCCACTTACGGGTACCAAACATACTGGGGATCCCGCCAAAATTACTCGCATAGTCTCCAAGGTAAGCCAGTTGCTCATATCCGTCGGGCAGGTCAGCGGAGAAGCGCCCTACGCCCACACAGTCGCTAGGAATGACGGCATCGATGGTTTGGTTGTTAAGCTCACCCTCTATTCTTACGGGCACAAACTGGTTGTCGTCACCCAGACGATAGAGTCCGTTGTGCAGCAGCACGTCGGGGCGCTCGCCCAATCCGCGGGTGTGAACCACGGCAAGTGTGCTGTTGGGATAGTTGTTCATTCTTATGTAGCTGTCTGATGTGAGTTGTAACTTTCTTACTTCAGAACTCTGCTCGTCCAGCTTATAGGTCTGATTGAGCATGCTGTTAGACCCTCTGTCCAGTACATAGAATGTGGATTTCAGCGTCTGTGCAAAGGGCACTGCCAGGCATAGCACGCTGTTGCCTGTGTTGGCAATGTCGCCAAACTTGATGTCGAGGAACGAGGAGATGCCGTCCTTTGCCACGGGCAGTGTGGCAGCATAGGTGGCAGCGGCATCAATGTCGGGATTTTGGGTGTCGTCCATCTTGCTCACGTCGTCCATCAGCACGCGCACACTAATCTGATTGTTGTGCTGATAGATGAAGCCGAGGTCAGTATAGCCGTTCTCATCGAGGTCACCCACGCAGGCACGCACGCAGTCGGTGGGGAAGGTGCGCTGGGCCAGCACAGTGGTGTAGTCGGTGCCGTCGAGCACCATCCACTTGCCGCAGAAGCCCACCACGATGTCGTCAGTGCCATCCTGGTTGAAATCGGCACAGAGCAGGTTCAGACGCTTCATATAGAACTCATTAGGGGAATATAGGCCTCCTATATTATCTAATTGTCCACCACTTTCTGAATATTGTTTCTCGCTGCCATACACCTCCACCATGGTATAAGTGCCTGGCAGGGTGATGGTGCGCTGCAGGGCAAAGCCCTGCTCCTGGTTGCCGTACTCCTGCAAGATGAGCGAGCCCGGGCGATTCTCTATATCACGGGCTGACCACTGATTTTTTTTGTCTTTCCAAGAATTGTCAACCTCGGGGTCGCGCACACTCTGGTCGAAGGTCACCTTCAGAGTGTGGTAGGTGCCGTCAGCCATCTTCTGCGCACACATCTTCTTCAGGCGGGTGATGTTGAGGAACTTCCCTGCGTCATCCTTCGCCCAGCTGTCGGCGGGAGCCATCTGCGCGAACTGTGTGTCGTCATAACGGTAGATACCATTGTTTCGGTTCGCAAAGTTCTGGTCATAGGCAAAACGCTGTCCCTTGATGTCGGCGAAAATCCACTTCATGGAGTTATCGACGGTGTAGTATGCTCCGTAGGGTGTGCCGGTGTAGGGGTTAACCTCTCCGGTGAAGGGGTTGGTCTGTGGCTCCTCGCCGCCGTCATCCGTTACGAAGGCGGGGCTCTTGGCGCCCGTGCCTACAGAGAGCTTGTCAATCATGTTGGCATAGGAGCTGGGAGCGGGGCGCACGCCGCGCACATGCACAGCGGCATAGCTGGGCAGGCCCTCGGGGGTGATGGTGCCGGCATTGCTGCCGTTGACTATCTTCATAAACAGAGCCTTGCGGTTCTCGCGTGTGTCGGTGAGCACATATCCGCTGTTGGTGTCGGTCACCTTGCCGTCCTCGCCGATGTATCCCTTGGGAGTGATGCGCAGCTGCAGCGAGTCGGGGAGGGCTGTGCGCTTCTCGCGGAACGACTCGCGGTCGCCGGAGCGCTTCATCTTGTCACCCACCACGGCATAGCCGCCCAGGTTGCGCACCACCTCGTCGAGCTCGGTCAGCGTAGGCAGGCTCCAGCCCTCGGGCAGGGCGTTGCGGGCAGCGGCGTAGGTGTAGTAGATGTCGTCGTCATCGTCGCCGGCCACCATGGCCATGGAGGTGGACTCCTTGTTCTGCACGGCGTTAGCCCAGTCGGCGTCCTCGTCCTCATAGAAGAAGCTGACGTTGTTCAGCTTGTTCATGGCGCGCAGGTCCTCGGCCATCCAGAGGAGGCCGCCGGCCTCGATGATGGGATAGTTGTTGCCGCTGACGTCCTTGCAGGGGAAGAAATAGAATGGTACGCTGTGGGTGCGCTCGGGTGCGTTGACCACGATGGTGGTCATCTCGCCGCTCTTGCCCTCGAAGCGGAGCACGTCGCCCTCATGGAAGTCCATGATGACCACGTTGGCAGGCAGGCTGGGCTCGGCGTCCTCGCCGGCGTCAGCCTGCGGGAAGGCAGCGCCCCACTGGGCAGCACCGCCCAGGGCTATCTGGCCTCCGAGGCCGACGCCCTCGCCGCCGCATATCCAGCGGGTGCTGGAGTTGATGCCCTGGCCCTTGACATTGACAATGTAGATGCCAGCCATCTGGGAGGGGATGAACACCTTGTTGCGGCCCTGCTCGGCCTGCACGGTCTGCTGGTCGATGAGAAGGCCGCCGGCGGTGTAGATGCTCACGCGCACGGGGCCTGCCGTCTTGGCATCGAAGAGCAGTGTGCCGTCGGCGAGCGACGGGTTGGGAGTGAGGATGGGCTCAGCGATGCCGGCGTCAAGGGCTCCGCCGATGGCCGTGGGGTCATCGTCGTCGAAGTTCTTGGCGAGCAGCAGGATATCGGTGCCGCTGAGGGTGACGGGCTCAATGTCGGGGTACGACAGGTTGGTCACGGTCACGCTCTCCACCGTGGTAGCCTCGCCGTCGGGGGCGAAGGTGATGTAGATGGGGGCAGACTCGGAGTCGTCTGCCGCAGCGCTCTGCGCCCGCAGGCTGCAAGGCAGCAGCAGGGCAGCCAGGGCTGCAAGAAGGGTAAGAGTAAATCTAAACTTCATAGTCTTATTGGTTAGAAATTAATAATTGCATACTTTTGCAAAATTACACATTTACTCCGAAAAAAAAAGAAAACGCAATGCTTTTTTCTGCAAGAAATACTAAATAAAGGTATTAATATTCAATTTGTTTGAAATTTGAAATTTGAAATTTGAAATTTAACCAAGTCCGGCTGTGGGCACTGAATGCCGAAGGCATCGCGAAGACTTTGTTGAGCAATGCTCTCTTTGAGCGAAGGCTCTGTCAGTGGTCGGCGAAGCCGGGCTGACAAATAAGAGCCTGAGAGCGAAGCGGCAAATTTGAAATTTAGCAAGCCATTGGACAAGGATTCGTATAATTCGTAGTTTTCTTATCTCACACAGATTACACAGATTTCGCAGATTTTTTTCAAGAATTAGAGAATTAAAGAATTTTATGGTTATTCACGTTCAAGAAAATAAACTACGAATTAAACGAATTATACGAATTAAACATTTTCTTCCTTTTCGTCCTTTTAGATTTTTTCCGGAATCATAAAATTTCTGATATATTTCTGATAATTTCTTTGCCGCTTCGCTCTCAGACTTTCCTTGTATGTTGGCACCGGCTTCGCCGACAGCCAACGAAAGTCTTCGCGATGCCTTCGGCATTCAGTGCCCACAGCCGGACTTGGCTAAATTTCAAAAAAAACAAATTCTCTAATTCTCTAATTCTTGAAAGAAAAGAAATTAATTGTGAGGGCAGAAATCTTAGGGCCGAGGACATGGCAAGCAACTGCGGACACGCTGGAGTTTGTCGCGAAGAAATTGAATTTAGTCGCGAGGAAATTGAATTTAATCGCGCCGAGCCTGAATCTAATCGCGCCGAAATTGAAATTTAATCGCGATTTAATTTCCGTTTAATCGCGATTAAATTTCAGCGAGCCCGGAGTTTGTTTCATTCCCGGCGGGAAGAAATCCAGTCCCGGCGCGGCAAAAGCCGGTGAGCCCGGGGATTGCCGGCGGCCTGACGGAGATAATCGGCGGCGCGAGGCGCAAAAAAAGCAGGCGATGCCGCTTGCATACGGCATCGCCTGCATGATATCTTGCGCGGTGGGAGCGTAGTGCTCTGCCGCGGCGTGGTCGGGGTTACTCTTCGCTCTCCTGGTTGGCGGCGATGAGCTCGTCCTGAACATTCTGGGGCACGAGCTCGTAGCTGGCGAACTTCATGGTGAAGCTGGCGCGGCTGCCGGTGATGGAGCTGAGGGCTGTGGAGTAGTTGGCGAGCTCTGCCAGGGGCACCTTGGCATTGAGCTTCTGCATGCCACCGTCGCTGCTCATGCCCATGATGAGACCGCGGCGGCCCTGGAGGTCGCTCATCACGTCACCCATATAATCACCGGGCACGAGGACCTCAACATCGTAGATAGGCTCCAGAATCTTCGGACCTGCCTCACGGAAGGCCTGGCTGAAGGCGTTGCGCGATGCGAGCATGAAGCTGATTTCGTTGGAGTCAACGGGGTGCATCTTGCCATCGTAAACGATTACGCGGACGTCGCGGGCATAGGAGCCGGTGAGCGGGCCGCGCTCCATGCGCTCGAGCACACCCTTGAGGATGGCGGGCATGAAGCGGGTGTCGATGGCACCGCCGACTACGGAGTTGATGAACACAAGCTTGCCGCCCCACTCGAGCTCGGTGACGTCGGTGCTACGCGGGGTGATGCGGTACTCCTGGTTGCCGAAGCGATAGACGGTGGGATCGGGCATGCCCTCGGTGTAGGGCTCGATAATCATGTGCACCTCGCCGAACTGACCGGCGCCGCCGCTCTGCTTCTTGTGGCGATAGTCGGCGCGGGCAGCCTTGGTGATGGTCTCGCGGTAGGGTATGCGCTGCGGATTGAGCTCAACCATTATCTTATCGTTGTTCTCGAGACGCCACTTGAGGGTGCGGAGGTGGAACTCGCCCTGGCCCTTGACGAGGGTCTGGCGGAGCTCCTTGTTCTGCTCTACCACCCATGTGGGATCCTCCTGTGCCATGCGGTAGATGGCTGCCATCATCTTCTCATTGTCGCTCTCGCTGACGGGCTTGATGGCGCGGATATACTTGGGATCAGGATACTTGATGTAGTTGAAGGTCTGGTCGGTGCCCTTGTCGTTGAGGGTATCGCCGGTCTTGACGTCCTTCAGCTTGACGGCGCAGCCGATGTCGCCGGCAGCGATGCTGTCAACCTTGACGCGCTGCGATGCGGCGCAGGCGAAGAGCTGGCCCATGCGCTCCTTGCTGCCACGGTTGGCATTGGTGAGGTCCATGCCCTCGGTAACGGTGCCGCTCATAACCTTGAAATACTGCACCTCACCGATGTGGGGCTCCATGCTGGTCTTGAAGAAGAAGAGGCTTACGGGACCGTTGGGGTCGGGAGTGACCTCCTCGCCGGCTGCGTTGGCAACCTTGGGCATATCGACAACGAACGGAACGACATTGCCCAGGAACTCCATCAGGCGGTTGACGCCCATATCCTTGGCTGCGCTGGTGAGCACGAGGGGATAGATGCCACGGGTGGCCAGGCCCTTGCGGACGCCCTCGCGGATCTCATCGTCGGTGAGCTCCTCGCTCTCAAAGAACTTCTCCATCAGGGCCTCGTCGTGCTCGGCAGCTGCCTCCACGAGGGCCATGTGCATCTCGGTGGCCTTGTCCATCAGGTCGGCGGGGATGTCCTCCACCTTCGGCTTGCCGCCCTCGGCGCCCCATGAATACTTCTTCATGGTGAGCACGTCGATAAAGGCGTTGAAGTCGGGACCGGTGGCCACGGGGAACTGGATGGGCATAACCTTGGAGCCGAAGGCTGTCTTGGCCTTCTCTACGAGCGAGTCGTAGTCAAAGCGCTCATCGTCAACCTGGTTGAGCACGAAGATGACGGGCTTGCCCAGCTTCTCGGTGTAGCGGAAGTGGTTCTGGGTGGCAACCTCCACGCCGTTCCTGCCCATGAGGATGAGGGCGGTGTCGGTAACGTTGAGGGCGGTGATGGCAGCGCCGGCGAAGTCGTCGGAGCCCGGGCAGTCGATGAAGTTGAGCTTCTTGCCGTTGGCCTCAGCGTGGAATACGGTGGAGAATACACTGTAGCCATACTCCTGCTCTACGGGGAAATAGTCGCTGGCTGTGTTCTTAGCCGATACGGTACCGCGGCGGTTGATGAGACCGGCCTCAAAAAGGAGAGATTCGGTGAGGGTCGTCTTGCCCGCACCGTCATTACCAAGGATGGCAATGTTCTTGATTTCGTTTGTCTTGTAAGCTTTCATACTTATTTTTTAGTTGTTGATTGATTTGTCTGCTTTCTGCCGCCACGCCGGGGGCGAACATGCTGCCGTGGCGAAAATTTGGCTTACAAATATACGCAAAGATTGGCGTTCTGCAAACTTTTGAGGTGCAAAATCGTTTTTTTGCCTACTGATTATATAGAATAAAGACTACAATGTAGTAATTTTGGCATAAAATGATAATCTGATGCCAACCGACGGACTATACATTCACGTGCCCTTTTGCAAGAGCCGGTGCATATACTGCGACTTCTACTCCACCACCTGCGGCGCCGACAAGCGGCAGGCCTACACCGACGCGCTTTGCCATGAGATGCGGCTGCGCAGGGACTTCCTGGACGGCGGCACGCTGGGCTCCGTCTACATCGGCGGCGGCACGCCCTCCACACTCTCTGCCGACGAGCTGGGGCGCATATTCCAGACCATCGCCACGACATGGAGCCTCAGCGCCGACGCCGAGGTGACGCTGGAGGCCAACCCCGACGACATCACGCCGGACTACGCCAAGGCCCTTAAAGCGCTGGGCATCAACCGCGTGAGCATGGGAGTGCAGACCTTCAACGACGGGATGCTGCGATTCCTCCACCGCCGCCACAGCGCCGGGCAGGTGCAGGAGGCCATAGACCATCTGCAAGGCGCCGGCATCGACAACCTGAGCATCGACCTCATCTACGGGCTGCCCGGCCAGACGCTGGAGCAGTGGCAGCAGGACGTCGGCAAGGCCCTGGCGCTGCCCGTGAGCCACCTCTCGGCCTACGCCCTCATCTACGAGGAGGGCACCGCGCTCTACCGCCTGCGCGAGCAGGGCAAGGCAGCGGAGGCCAGCGACGAGCTGAGCCTGCAGATGTTTGAGGCTCTGATGGACATGGCCGCGGAGGCAGGCTTCCGCCACTATGAAATCTCCAACTTCGCCCTACCCCACCGCGAGGCTCGCCACAACAGCGGCTACTGGACAGGCATGCACTACCTCGGCATCGGCCCCGCGGCCCACTCCTACAACGGCACCGTGCGCCAGTGGAACACGCCCGACCTCAGCGCCTACCTCAAGGCCGGGGGCGACACCGCCGCCGCCGGACTCATAACCACAGAGACCCTCACGCCCAAGATCAGGCAGGAGGAGACCCTCCTCACCCGCCTCCGCACCGCCGAGGGCCTCGACCTCGCCGCCTTCACCCGCGAGTTCGGACAGCAAGCCCTCGACGCCCTCCTCGCGCGCGCGAAACCTTATATTAATAATGGCACCCTGGTGCTCTGCGACGCCGCCCCCGAGTCGTTCATCAATGGTCAATGGTCAATAGTCAATGCCGAAGGCATCGCGAGCAACTCGTCGGCTGTCAGCGGAGTTGGTGCCGACTTCAAAGATCCGCGAGAGCGAAGCGGCAATGGTCAATGGCTATGCCTTACCCGCAAGGGCATCTTCATCTCCGACGGCATCATCTCCTCGCTGTTTGAAGACTGAATAATCTTGGGAATCACCTACTCATACGGTAATAGTTCGTGTTTAAGAAAAATCCGCTCAATCCGCAATCCGTGGTTACGAACACGAATCTCACGAATCAAACGAATATTTTTTCAAGAATTAGAGAATTAAAGAATTTATGATAATTCACGTTCAAGAAAATAAACTACGAATTAAACGAATTATACGAATTCTCTAATTCTTGAAAGAAAGATATTCTATTCGTGAAATTCGTATAATTCGTAGTCTTTGTTGTCCGCTGCCGAACTTGGCTAAATTTCAAATTTCAAAAAAAATTCTTTAATTCTCTAATTCTTGAAAAAGAAATCTGTGAAATCTGTGAAATCTGTGTGAGATAAGAGAACTACGAATTATACGAATGCCGAAGGCATAGCGAGAAATTGCAGCTTACTGTCTATGGCTTAATCAAAACGTCGGTTTCTTCTCTATTCATAGAAATATCATCGCTCTATAATATCTGCAAACACGCTATCTTTGGGAAAAATAGTGTTTGGAAACATTTTTTTCGACAGCCATATGGCGGGACCGGTTGATATTATATCTGCTTCACAAAAAAAAGCAGCCGCAATTACGGCTGCTTTTAATAATGTTTCCTAATCCTATTCTTATACGAAAGCTACAGTGAGGCCGGCCATTACGATGCTGACCATCGACATGAGCTTGATGAGGATGTTGAGCGAAGGACCGCTGGTGTCCTTGAAGGGGTCGCCCACGGTGTCACCGACAACGGTGGCCTTGTGGCACTCGCTGCCCTTGCCGCCGAAGTGACCTTCCTCAACCATCTTCTTGGCGTTGTCCCAAGCACCGCCGGCGTTGCTCATAAAGATGGCAAGAGTGAAGCCTGCTGCCAGTCCGCCAACAAGCAGACCGAGCACACCGGCCACGCCAAGCACTACGCCCACGATGATAGGAATAATGATTGCCAGCAGCGACGGGAAGATCATCTCCCTCTGAGCAGAGCGGGTGGAAATCTCCACGCAGCGCTTGTAGTCGGGAGTGCCCTTGCCCTCAAGGATGCCCTTGATCTCGCGGAACTGGCGGCGAACCTCCTGCACCATGTCCTCGGCAGCGCGACCAACGGCACCCATGGTGATACCGCTAAAGAGGAAGGCTGCCATGGCACCGACGAACACACCGACGATAACCTTCGGGTTCATCAGATTAACCTGGAAGTAGTCCATAAAGGAAGGAATATCCTGTATCTTTGCAAGCACCTCCTGCATGTGCTGGCTGCCAGCCTCGGCAAGGCGGGCAACAGCCTCCTTGATCTCCTCGATGTAGGAAGCAAGCAGTGCGAGGGCGGTGAGAGCTGCGGAGCCGATAGCGAAGCCCTTACCAGTGGCGGCGGTAGTATTGCCGAGGGCGTCGAGAGCATCGGTGCGCTTGCGCACATCCTCGCCCAGCTCACTCATCTCAGCGTTGCCACCGGCATTGTCGGCGATAGGACCGTAGGCATCGGTAGCAAGGGTGATGCCCAGAGTGGAGAGCATGCCGACGGCGGCGATGCCAATACCATAGAGACCGCGGGAGAGATTCTCAGCCGTTACCTCAAACTGGAAACCATTAGCGCAAAGGTAGCTCAGCAGGATAGCCACAGAGATGGTAACCACTGGCACCATGGTGGAAATCATGCCGGTGCCCACGCCCTTGATGATAACGGTGGCAGCACCGGTCTTGGAGGCCTCCGAAATCTTCTGCGTCGGCTTATAGGAATGAGAAGTATAGTACTCTGTTGCCTGACCGATGATAACGCCTGCCAGCAGACCTGTCACTACAGAGAAGGACACGCCCACCCAGTTGTCGATGCCAAGCAGGTAGAGAATGGCGAAGCTGGCCACTGCGATGAGAGCGGCACTGATATTGGTGCCCACGCCCAGTGAGCGGAGCAGCTGCTTCATCGTTGCGCCCTCCTTAGTGCGGACGAGGAAAATGCCGAACAGTGAGAGGAAGATACCCACGGCGGCGATAACCATAGGTGCAATCACCGACTTAATCTGCATCACAGGATTGAAGGCAAAGGCCGTAGCACCCAGGGCAGCGGTGGAGAGGATGGAGCCGCAGTAGCTCTCGTAAAGGTCGGCGCCCATGCCGGCTACGTCGCCTACGTTGTCGCCTACATTGTCAGCAATTGTGGCAGGATTGCGCGGATCGTCCTCGGGGATGTCGGCCTCAACCTTACCCACGATGTCGGCGCCAACGTCAGCAGCCTTGGTGTAGATACCGCCACCCACACGGGCAAACAATGCCTGAGTGGAAGCACCCATGCCGAAGGTAAGCATAGTGGTGGTGATAGTGATGAGGCTATTCACACCGGCAGCATTAAGGATGATGTACCACAGCGCAATATCAAGCAGGCCAAGGCCCACAACGGTAAGGCCCATCACAGCGCCGGAGCGGAAGGCAATCCTCAGACCACCGTCCAGACTCTTGCGAGCGGCATTGGCAGTACGGGCAGAAGCGTAGGTAGCTGTCTTCATGCCGAAGAAGCCGGCCAGACCGGAGAACAGACCACCGGTGAGGAATGCAAACGGCACCCACGGGTTCTGCATCTGGAAACCATAAGCCATTACGGCAAAGACGACGGCCAGAACGATGAACACGACAGCAACAATCTTGTACTGCTGCTTGAGGTAAGCCATAGCACCCTTGCGGACATGCTGGGCTATCTCGCGCATACGGGGTGTACCCTCATCCTCCTTCTTCATCTGGAAGTAGAAATACAAGGCCATGCCCAGGGCGATCAGCGATGCCACAGGCACAAGCCAGAAAACACTAATAATATTTTCCATAATAATTATGTAATAGGTTTTATATTGTTTTCGAGCCGCGAATTTACAAACTTTTAGCGTTATATCCTCACCTTACCGCCAACAAATTAGCAGTTAAGGCCAAATTTAATGGCAAAAGTTAACATAAGAAATAAACTAAGGGCGGCAGTCGCAATGACTGCCGCCCTTATGTTTATTTGCGGTTTATCAATTACTCAGAGAGAGTAGAAACTGCTACGCGGTTCCAGGTGGGCTCTGAGAAGATGTCGCCAACGCCACAACCCTCAACGGAAACGATGCGGGAAGCGTCAACCTTATACTTCTTAACGAGCATGTCCTTAACGGCGTTTGCACGAGCCTTGGAGAGCTTGTCGTTGATAGCCTTACCGCCCTCGGGAGAAGCATAACCCTTGATGGCAACCTTAGCTGCGGGGTGGCTCTTGAGGAAGGAAGCAACGCGCTCTACGTTGGGCTGCTGAGCGGCAGTGATGATGCTCTTGCCCTGAGCAAAGAATACGTTGGTCTCGAGCTGGTTAACGGTCTTGCCCGGATCTACAGGAGGAGTGGGAACCTTCTTGTTGCGGCAGTCGTTGAGCTCGTCCTGAAGCTTCTTGATAGCAGCAGCGTCAGCAGCGATCTTCTGATCCTTCGCACCAAGCTGGTTGCGGAGGTCATTGATCTTAGCGTTGAGGCCGTCTACCTCAGCCTGGTCGTACTCCTTAACGAGAACGAAGTTGTGAGTACCATTGGAGTTCTTGAACTTGTAGGTAACACCAGCGGTCAGCTCAAGATGAGCAAACTTGTTGTCATACTCGCTAGCACGAGCACCATCGGTGAGAGCCCAAATGTAAGCGGGCTTCACGTTTACCTGCCAAGCCTTGTCAGCACCAATGTTGAAGCCGAAGTCCAGACCAGCCTTGCTGGTGAGGAGGTTGCGGTCGTTGTACCTGTGGCCATAGTACTCGTGGCCCCAGCCGAAACCGAATACAGCCTTAACATCAACGAAGCCCGGCTCACCTGTGTAATCCTTAATAAGGTTAACGAGGTTCACACGCAGCAAACCACTGAGGTTAGAAGCGTCAAAAGCCTTGTGGGTGTTGGCAGGATAGCCAGTAGGACCGAAGTTGTTGTGCTGTGCATTGATAGCAGCATTGAACTCGGCAGCAAGACCGAAGACGGGAGTGATTTCCTTAGCAACGGTCAGGCCAACAACCGGACGAAGGTCGCCAAAGAACTTGTGGCCATAAGTGCGAGTTACACCACCAGCCTGTACACCAACAGACCAGTTGTCAGTAAACTTGCTGCCACGAACAGTTGTCTGTGCGTCTGCGAAAATCACGCTTGCACAAACGGCAAGAAGCATAAAAACTTTCTTCATGTTTTTAAATGTTTTTGTTTGAATCTGCCCCGCGAGGGGGCTTCTTCTGGGTTAATAATTAATTAAAATGACTTCTGTTTTTCTGTTTAAGGACAATTATGGAATGTCTATTCGCTTGCAAAGGAACAACTTTTTTTTGAAATCACAACAATTTTAGACAAATATTTTCACCTAAAATTAGGTTTTTTCGCAGTTTTTATGGTTTTTGGGCTGTTTTTTCCCTGTTTTGACACATAATTAAGGAATTTTTCACTTGCACTTAATCACTTATAGGTATCAAGACAAGGATTTTTCCTTTTTGCTGCGAATCAGTGTAAATTAAGCTGCCTGTCACTAGTAACGGACAATCGTTTGTGCTGAATCAGGATTATACAAGATTGGGGTTGATTTCTCCCCACTTGGACACTTCGGGAACGATGTTGAGAGTTACGAGCTCATCACGCATCTTGCAAAGGTGCTCATAGCTCTGGTCGAGCTTGGCATTCTCCTCAGGAGTACCCTGCGGAACCTCGTAGTGGCAACCAGTAGTATCGAGAGTGGTCTTCATGGCCATCATGATGTTGTGATACTTGCCAGTGTTGACATAGGTGCCTGCAGGGAAGCGGAAAGGCTTGCCGCCCATAACGCTGGCAATCATCTCCACAGAAAGCTGCGACGGGCTCTGGAAGGAGCTACGGCCGCGAAGCTTGATAATGGCGCTTCCGCCCTGAGTTACGGCGGTCTTCATAGCCTCCCACTCCTCGGTGGGGAACTCGGGTGTACCAATAATGTCAATGAGCTTGCGGCCAGCAATCTCTACATGGCTGCCAAACACGGCCATCTGCTCACCGTGGCCACCATAAGTAGCGCAACCGGTAATCTGATTCTGCATCACACCAAACTTCTTGGCCAAAGCGCTCTGGAGGCGAGTAGTGTCGAGGCCGGCAAGAGTAGTAACCTGACTGGGCTTAAGGCCTGAGTAAAGAAGGGTTACGAGGCCTGTTAAATCAGCGGGATTGAAGATAATAACCACGTGTTTCACATCAGGACAGAACTTCTTGATATTCTCGCCAAGGCCCTTAGCGATCTCGCAGTTGCCCTTGAGAAGATCTTCACGAGTCATGCCCTCCTTGCGGGGAGCACCGCCGGAAGAAATGATGTACTTGGCACCCTTGAAAGCCTCAGCGGCGTCAGTAGTAGCAACGATAGTGGCACCGTCAAAGCCACTTTGGCGCATTTCCTCAGCCACACCTTCGGGTGAGAACACGTCATAAAGACAGATATTGGAGGTCAGACCAAGAGTGAGAGAAGTCTGCACCATGTTGGAGCCGATCATACCAGCGGCTCCTACAATCACAAGTTTGTCGTTTGTTAAGAAATTCATGGTTTAAGATGTTTTAGTTGTTAGATTTCAAGGCAAAGATAGCACTTTTCCCGATATCCTTATCACTTTTTTCACAAAAAAATCGCTTTTAGACTTTTTCTTTTCCCTCGGCAGGCTGCGCAATTGCAACCTCACTTTGCACTTCGGGCGTCAGAGAAGAGGACTGCTCAAGGGTTGGATAACTGATCCGTGCGTGGTAAATGGTTTTCAAACTGGAGACAAGCACCTCCTTAGCCGTGGCTATATCCTGGAACGTTATGGGGCAACTGGAGAAATACCCTTCCGCCATCTGCTGATCCACAATCATGTTGACAAGCTGACGGATAGAATCCTCGGTCTTCTCAGACAGGCTACGCGAGGCGGCCTCGGTGGAGTCGGCCATCATCAGGATTGCCTGTTCCTTTGTATGGGGATTGGGGCCCGGATAGGTAAAGAGCTCCTCGTTGACAGGCTCATCGGGATGCTTCTTGACATAATTGACATAAAAATACTTAGCCTTGCTCCGACCGTGGTGGGTGGCAATGCACTCCTTAATCACAGAAGGCAGGCGATGCTTGTCGGCCATCTCCAGACCGTCAGTCACATGACGGATTATAATCTGCGCGCTCTGCTCCTCGGGCAGTTCGTCGTGAGGATTGACACCATTCTGATTCTCGGTAAAGAAAGCCGGATTCTGCAATTTGCCAATGTCGTGATAAAGGGCTGCCGTTCTGACCAGCTGCACATTAGCCCCAATCTTAGCAGCCACCTCGGCACTGAGGTTGGCCACCTGCATAGAGTGATTGAAGGTTCCTTGCGCCTCCTTCGACATCTGGCGGAGCAGCGGAGTATTGACATTGGAAAGCTCCACAAGCGTTACGCTTGAGATGAATCCGAACATCTTCTCGAACAGAAGCATCAACGGATAGGCAAATAGCAATAGCACTCCACTGATGGCTATACGCTCATACCAAGAAGGATCTATAGTACTCAGAATGAATCCCTGGCTAAGGTCGTAGCCCAGTTTGATAAGAGCGGTGACCGCCGTGATGAGCAGCACGGAACGAAACAGCTGCGAACGGGAAGTCAACTCCTTAAGAGAATAGATTGCCGTAAGGCCTGCCACTATCTCCAGCAGCATAAACTCGTAGGGGCTGTGGAGGGATAGCGAACAAATGCTGACAATTATAATCGTGGCAGCAAAGGCGGTGCGCGAATCCATAAACACCCTAATAAAAATGGGCACAATGGCAAAGGGCACCATAAGAAAACAGAAGGATCAGACTCAGCAACATTGCCACACTCCTAACGTCGCGTGCATAGTCGCTGCGGTAAAGCACCAGATATGTCATAAACACACCGAGCAGGATGAGCACGCACAACAACTGTCCTATAATCAGCAGCACAGCCTCTGCCCCGCTGCCGCTGCGCTTGTCGGTTTCCTTCTGCAGCGACTGCAGCACCTTCATCGTATGCTCAGTCACGATCTCTCCACGATCAATGATTTTCTGGCCACTCTGCACCAGCCCATGACTGGGCGCAATGTTAGACAAGGCATCCTTACGCACCGAGGCAGTACGCTCCGCATCATATATAAGATTTGGAGCAATATAATTATTAAGATTGCTGCGGCCTACCGTTTCCTTGGACAGATGCAAAGAATCAGCTTTTCTAACTATGTACTCATAAGCCATCCTCGGCGACAGCATCGCAGTAACGGACCTTACCTGGGCAACTCCACCGCTAACTACGCTTACTGCCTTCACGCTGTCAACTACCAAGTCATAGTCATGCTGGCTGGTGATGCCGCGAGCATAGACCTGAGTCAACAGGCGACTCAGTTCCACCCTCTCACGATAGTTGAGCACCATAGTCATATCGGTACCTGTGTCACGCTTAAAATTATTTACCTGCAGCTTGCCTATCGAATCATCCAGGTTGAAGAAAGGCTTGAGGTTAAGCAACACGCTGTCGCGCTCAGCCTCCAGCTGGGCATCCGACTTGTATATAGGAAAATCATACTCAGCGATAATCTGCGAATACTTCCACGGCTTACCCACTGAATAGTCGTAAGTAAAGGTGTGCTCATGGGGCATGAAGTACACAATTATAGCTGCGCATACCACCAAGAGCAGCACTCTGGTCAAAATCTTATATCTGCTCAACATAAGGATTGGCAATTGTTTACACGGCAAATTTAAGCAATTAACTCTAAACGGGGCACAAAAACAACTAAAAACTACATATTGCCCAACAAAAACGGCGCCGACTGAAATAAAAATAAATTTACGGGACAATCTTAGCAGCACGGCTGCTACTGGCGCAATTTACCCCACTCCGTGAATACGCTTCTCCTTTTTATATATATAAATAAGGTATATACCACTTTTTTTCATTACCTTTGCCGTCAAAACATTTTTTATCATGGTTCAGACACCAGTAAGGGTGCGCTTTGCGCCCAGCCCAACAGGCCCACTGCATATTGGCGGCGTTCGCACCGCGCTTTACAATTATCTCTTTGCACGCCAGCACGGCGGCAAGATGATTTTCCGTATCGAAGACACTGACTCAACACGATTTGTGCCAGGAGCAGAAGAGTATATTATTGAAAGCTTCAAATGGCTCGGAATCAAATTTGATGAAGGCGTAGGCATAGGCGGTGACTTTGGCCCCTATCGCCAGTCGGAGCGACGCGACATATATAAGAAATATGTTGACCAACTATTGCAGAACGGCTCCGCATATCTGGCCTTCGACACCCCTGACGAGCTAAACGCCAAGAGAGCTGAAGTGCCAAACTTCCAATACGACGCCTCCACCCGAATGGAGATGCGCAATTCTCTCACTCTACCCAAAGACGAAGTGCAGGACCTCGTAAGCTCCGGCGCGCAATATGTAGTACGCTTCAAGATTGAGCCAGGCAGAGAGGTGCATGTACGCGACTTAATACGCGGCGATGTAGTAGTCAATTCCTCCGTGCTTGACGACAAAGTGCTCTATAAGAGTGTCGACCAGCTACCCACCTATCATCTGGCCAACATCGTGGATGACCACCTGATGCAGGTGTCGCATGTAATCAGGGGCGAAGAGTGGCTGCCATCGGCACCACTCCACGTGCTGCTTTACGAAGCCTTCGGCTGGCAAGATACCATGCCTGCCTTTGCCCACTTGCCGCTCCTACTCAAGCCCGACGGCAAAGGCAAACTGTCGAAGCGCGATGGTGACAAGCTCGGCTTCCCCGTTTTCCCATTAGAATGGCACGACCCACAGAGCGGTGCTATCTCCTCCGGCTATCGCGAGAGCGGTTACCTGCCAGAAGCCGTCATCAACTTCCTTGCCCTGCTAGGGTGGAATCCCGGCAGCGACCAGGAGCTGTTTACCATGCAGCAGCTGGTGGAACTGTTTGACCTTAGCCGCTGCTCGAAAAGTGGTGCACGCTTTGACTTCATGAAGGGCTGGTGGTTCAACCGCGAATATCTGCTGCAGAAGACAGACGAGCAACTGGCTCCCGATTTTGTAGAATTGCTGAAGGCAAATGGCGTGACCGCAGAACCAAGCCGCGCAGCCCAAGTGATCGGTATGATGAAGCAGAAGGTAGTGGAATACACCGATGGCCAAAGCGGCCAGACCAAGAAACGCAACATCTCCTTTATCAGCGACCTATGGCCGCTCTGCGATTTCTTCTTCATCGCCCCGCAGGAGTTTGACGCCGAAGACAAATTCATCCGGAAGAATTGGAAGGAAACCACTGCTACGGAAATGACTCAGCTTGCGGAACAGCTTGAGAAGGTGGAGAACTTCAGCATAGAAGGAATGAAAGCCGTCATTGACCCGTGGGTTGAGCAGACAGGCCTACGCCCATGGAATGCTTGGCGCATCTGCCTCGTTGGCAAGGGACAAGGACCGGACATGTACGAACTCGCTGCATTCCTTGGCAAGGAAGAAACCTTGAGCCGGATGCGTCATGCCATCGACACCCTGAAATAACACAGCCATGTACTCCATAGCCATATATATCTATATGTTTTGCGTCAACCTTGTGGCAATCTTCAATCACAAGGCTCGTCTTCTTATGATCGGCCACAGCAAGACCTACGACATCATGCGCCGCGGCATAAGCAAGGACGACAAAATCATATGGTTCCACGCTGCGTCGCTTGGCGAGTTTGAACAGGGACGCCCCCTCATAGAGAAGATACGCGCAAATCATCCCGGATACAAAATCCTGCTAACCTTCTTCTCGCCCTCCGGCTATGAGGTTCGCAAGGATTACAAGGGAGCCGATGTTATCTGCTACCTGCCGTTCGACACCAAGCTCAACGCACGCAAATTCCTCAAGATTGCCCATCCCTCCATGGCTTTCTTCATCAAGTATGAGTTTTGGCAGAATTATCTCACCGGCCTGCATCGCCGCGGAATACCCGCCTACAGTGTGGCCAGCATCTTCCGCCCCAACCAGATTTTCTTCCGTTGGTATGGCCACAAGTACCGCAACGTGCTGCGCACCTTCGCCCATCTATTCGTGCAGAACCAAGAGTCAGTGGACTTGCTCCGCACGCTCGGTGTGACCAACACCTCCATCGTTGGTGACACCCGCATGGACCGTGTGCTGCAAATCAAGGAGCAAGCCCAGGAACTTCCTGCATTAGAATATTTCTGCAGCTATAATATTTCGGACGACCCTGATGACGAACCCATTTTTGCCTATGCCGGCAAGACCGTCCCCAAAGGAGTGTTCGTAGCTGGCAGCAGCTGGCAACCCGATGAGGAGATTTTTATCCGTCATTTCCTGGAGAATAAGAAGTTCGGGTACGGCAAATGGAAGATGATTATCGCACCACACGTAATTGACGAGAACCATCTACAACAAATAGAGAATTCCTTGGACGGCTGCAACGTGGTCCGCTACACAAAAATTAAGGTAGAAAACGATTGCAGAAAGTTAGAAAATGCCGACTGCATGATAATCGACTGCTATGGCCTGCTCTCCTCCATCTACCGCTACGCAACCATTGCATACGTAGGCGGCGGATTCGGCGTGGGCATCCACAATGTGCCGGAGGCTGCGGTCTATGGCGTGCCGGTAATCATCGGCCCCAACAATCAGCGCTTCCGCGAAGCCCGCGACCTCATTGCTCTCGGAGGATGCTTCGAGATTCATAATGCAGAAGAGTTTTCCAACGTCCTCGACACGTTAACAGGCAATCCTGACGCTCTGGCAAAGGCATCCAAGGCCTCCGCTGATTATATTTGCTCCAATGACGGCGCGGTAGACATGATTTACAATCACATCTTCCAAAACCCGGAAAAAGCGTAACCTCCTTCCGAGCAAAGGCGTATGATTGTTGTTTGAGGAACAGAAAAATATACAGCAAATGCGGCTGCAAGTTTTGCTTGCAGCCGCATTTGCGTTTACGGACATCTTTCCTCTAAGGAATCATCTTAAACTCATAGCCCTCTTTTTGCAGCCATTCTATACTGCGGGGCAAAGCGCTCCAAAGCTTGTCGGCCGAGCGCAGCGAGTCGTGGAAAGTTATGATGCTCCCGGGCCGGGTGTAGCGCTTGACATTCTCAAAAACCTCGTCGGCGTTGAGACGCTTGCTATAATCGCGCGTCACCACGTCCCACATCACCAGCTTGAAATGGCGCTTGAGGAAATGGTACTGCAAATGGCGCAGCCACCCATGGGGCGGACGAAAAAGGTTGGAGTGAATGAGTTCGTCCGCTTTGTGCACATTGCGCACATAACTGCGTGTACTTGTGGTAAAGCCGCCAAGATGATTGTAGGTATGATTGCCTATGCGATGGCCTGCAGCCTTCACCATCTCGAACTCCTCGGGATGTTTTCTTATGTTGTCGCCCACCATGAAGAAGGTAGCCTTAATGCCATAGTGGTCAAGCATCTTAAGCACGCGCGGCGTCACATCCGGTATGGGGCCGTCGTCAAAGGTGAGGTACACCGCCTTCTCCTCCGGTCTGATTCGCCACAGGGCGTTAGGATAGAAGATGCGAAGGAAAGCGGAAGGCTGCTCTATAATCATACGCGGCTATAGGTCCAGCGGCACGCCGGCAGCATTGAGGCGGTCGTAGTATGAATTGAACACTGCTGTGTACTTCTTGGCCAGGTCGCTGCAGCCAATCTTCTCCAGGCAGAGAACGGCATCGTACAGGTTGTTCATATTCCTATTGCAACCGTACGCACTCATCTGCACAGGCTTGGCCGAATAGTTGGCATACCAGTTGAGGTATTGCTCGGCCGTGCGGGCGAAGATGGTCAGTATCTCTTGGGCTTTTGCCTTGTTGCCGACAGCCGACCATGCCAGGGCCAAGTCGGTGGTGCCGCCGATGTAGTCGCCGTAAGACACAACGCTCTGCGGGAACACCTCGTCGGATTTTTCCAGCACTTCTTTGGCGCGCTTGAGGTCGCCCTTCTTCACCAGCTCATCTGCCAGGATGGCAAACATGCGGCGGTTAGACAGACACATGTGGCCGGTGGTCTCGTCAATGTAGATGCCGGGCTTGTTGAGATTGCCGAACTTATATTTGTGCATCACATTGTCGTACATCTTCTCCACATCCACAGTCATGCCGTTGCCAAAGGCGTCAAACGGGGTGATGCGGTAGGCCAGGCCCTCCTGCACGAAGTTACGCTCCAGGCCGAGGAAGTTGTCGGGGCCTACGGTAGTGGCGAAATAGATGGGGCGCTCCCAGTTGGCATTGGCAAGCATCTCGAGCATCATCAGCGAAGGCTTGTAGAGCACGTTGCGGCCGCTAAGGCTGATGACCATATGGTCGGGTATCTGCCCAGTGCTGTCGGCAATGAGCATCTTAGAGCGCTTGACAGCCTCCTTGTCGATAGTGATTACTATGCTGTCGGTAGGAATAATGTTGAGCTCGGGATTGCGTACCCAGTATTTAAGGATATTCTTGAGCTCGTATGGATTGTCGCCAAACTGCTGGCGCGCCAGCTCGGGGTTCTCCTCATAGAATTGCTTTATCTGCGCCTCATACTCAGGCTGCACGCGCACAAAGTCGTTCTGTCCCGTCACATACTCATAGCGTTTCCATGAGATAGGCACTGCAGGCGAGCTGTATGCCGGACGGCACATCTGGTCGATATACCAGTCGGTCTGCAGATAGCTCAGGTTGCACACGCGGGCATCCTGACGCACGCCCTCGGTGTCCTGGTTATACCACAGGGGGAAGGTGTCGTTGTCGCCGTTGGTGAAGATGATTGGCGACGAGCCCTCCTGCAGGGTGTTGAGGTAGTTCTGCCCGAAGTCGCGGCAGGCATAGCGGCCACTGCGGTCATGGTCGTCCCAGTTTTGCGACGCCATCTGCAGCGGCACCAGCACGCAGGCCACGCTGACAACAGCGGCCACGACGGAATTGTCAAGTTTGATGCGGCGCAGCCAGTCGATGATAGCTGCAACGCCCATGCCTACCCAGATGGCAAAGGCATAGAACGAAGCCGCATAGGCATAGTCACGCTCACGAGGCTGGGAGGGCACCTGATTGAGGTAAACCACGATGGCGATGCCTGTCATAAAGAACAGGAAGAACACCACCCAGAACTGCTGACCGCCCTTGCGTCCGCGGAATGCCTGCCAGAACAGACCGAACAGTCCGAGCAGCAACGGCAGCGCATAGTAGACATTGTGACCCTTGTTCTCCTTCAGGTCATCGGGCAGCTGGCTCTGGTCGCCCAGGCGCATATTGTCGATAAACGGAATACCGGTAATCCAGTTGCCGTACTCGGTCTCGCCCACGCCCTGGATGTCATTCTGGCGTCCGCAGAAGTTCCACATGAAGTAGCGCCAGTACATGAAGCCCAGCTGATAGGAGGTGAAGAAACTTATATTGTCTATCTGCGTAGGTATCTCAAGCTGCTGCACCTGGCCGTTGCCCGGGTCGTAATCTACAATATTATAGTGCAGTTCGCCCAGCCACGACTTATACTGCGCGGCCTTGCCGCTGTCCCAGATGCGCGGAAACAGCATATTCTGAGCATAGATATAGTCGGTCTTGCTGCCCACCTTCTCGTAAACGTCGGGCTCGTCGGCAGACTTCTTCTCCTTGCGCTGGTAGATATCCTTACCCTCCGAGCGCTTGGGAACCAGGCGGTTGGGGTCGTCGGGGTCGGTCTGCCACTCCAACTGCGAGTTGAAGGTCGGGCCGTAGAGCAGCGGCTGCTGGCCGTACTGGTCGCGGGCCAGGTAGTCGCCAATGGCAAAGATATCCTCCGGCGAGTTCTGGTCCATAGGCGGATTGGCAGCCGAGCGAATCATGATCAGCGCATAGCTGGAGTAGCCAATCATCACCATCAGGAAGCACAGCAGCGTAGTGTTGAGCACACGGCGCAAATCAGTATTGGCGGCAATATTCCTACGAATAAACAGTGCATAGAAGAGGGCCGCGAGAAGCAAGATGCCAATCACGATGCTCATAGCGCCGCTTCCGAAGAACGGGATACCGAGCATTGCCACTGAGGCGATAAACATCCATTTCGCTCTCTTCAGGTCCTTGTCCCTGAGGCTGAGCCAGATAGCGCTGGCCACAATGGCAACAAGCAGAATAAGGTAAACGATAAGACCTGTATGGAACGGCATGCCCAGCCCGTTGACGAACAGCAGCTCAAACCAGCCGCCCACCTTCACGATGCCAGGCACCACGCCGTAGAGAATGACGCCTATCAGCACAAAGCTGAACAACAGAGCCCACAGCGAGCCCTTCACGGCAGCATTGGGATAGCGGCGATAGTAATAGATCAGCACCATGGCGGGGATGCAGAGCAGGTTGAGCAGATGTACGCCTATCGACAGGCCCATCAGATAGGCAATCAGCACCAGCCAGCGGTCAGCACCCGGCTTGTCGGCATTGTCCTCCCACTTCAGTATCAGCCAGAATACCAGCGCAGTAAAGAATGACGAGAAGGCATACACCTCGCCCTCTACGGCGCTGAACCAGAACGTGTCACTGAAGGTATAGACCAGCGAGCCGACCACGCCAGAGCCGATGATGGCAATCATCTGCACAGCAGTCTTAACCTCACCCTTCTCGCAGATAAGCCTACGCAGCAAATGGGTGATGGTCCAGAACAGGAACAGGATACAGCCCGCGCTGAGCAAGGCCGACATCGTGTTGACCATCTTCGCCACACTGGCCGGTTCGCTTGCAAACAGGCTGAACAGATTGGCCACCAGCATAAAGAACGGTGCACCAGGCGGATGACCGATCTCAAGGCGATAGCCCGTAGTGATAAACTCAGGACAGTCCCAGAAGCTGGCCGCCGGTTCAATGGTGGAGCAGTAAACCACCGCCGCAACGGCGAACATCAGCCAGCCGAACAGGTTGTTCACAAGGTTATATTTCTTCATCGTCGTACAATTTTCCGAATCTAATACATAAAAACGCGGCAAAGTTACATCTTTTTTCGCACACCCCATACCATTTCACTGCGAAAAGTTGTTCCGCCGCCGTCACCCGCACCTTTAAAGTCACCAAAAAGCCAGCAACCGCAACCTTATCACAATCTCACGCAGCCCATCCGCAAACCCACGCAGCAAACCTGCGTACTGCCGCAATCTAATCACGTGCTAATGAAACCTAATCGCGTGCTGCCGCAATCTAACTGCGAACTCCCACAATCTAAACCCGTTCAAAAAAGTTTTAGTCCTGTGGAAATCAAAACTAAAAGCCTTGAAACGAAATCTAAAAGCCTTGAAACGAAATCTAATCCCGTGGAAAACGCCAGCTCCACGGGATTAAAACTCTTTTGAACTGGATTAGATTAAACTTAGGCAATGATTATGCAAAAGACTTCTATTCTAATCAACGCTGCTATGCAATAAACATACAACTAACGCAGTCATAATTGGCCGCATTATGAGTAATCTGTGCCAACATCTATATCATTACCATAATTTAAGTTGAATTATCTCATGAGTGCGCGTTTAGATTGCAAGAGCACGCGACTACGACGCACGAGCACGGGTTTATATCACGGGAATACGCGACAAGTGCACGGAAGCACAGCTTTCTGTAAATGCGCACATAATATATAAATAATGTACGCGCGCGAGGCCGGGCGCAAAAAGAGCAGTGGCGAAACCTCATGGGAAGTTTCGCCACTGGCTATTGTGTATGGCTGGCGTTCGCCGCCGTTACACGGTCTTAATCCTTAAAGGATTTCTATGCAACTTACTTTGCTGCTTCCTCGTCCTCTGCACCCTTCTTGATCTTGCCGCCGAGGATAAGATAAGCCAGCGGGGCAGCGATGAAGAGTGAGGAGAGCGTGCCGTAGATCACACCCAGGATCATTGCGAACGAGAAGCTGCGGATGCTGTCGCCACCGAGGAAGAAGATACACAGCAGCACGAGCAATGTGGTGGTTGACGTGTTGACGGTACGGGCCAAGGTGGTGTTGAGCGACTGATTGAAGAGCAGCTGCTTGTCGCGCTTGGGATAGAGCTTGAGGAACTCGCGGATACGGTCGAAGATTACCACCTTATCGTTGATGGAGTAACCGATACACGTCAGCACGGCGGCAATAAACGTCTGGTCAACCTCAAGGCTGAACGGCATGACGCCCCACAGCAGCGAGTAGGTACCGATAATCAGCAGCGAGTCGCAAATCAAGCCCACGGTGCTACCGATGGAGAATGCCACGTTGCGGAATCGGATGAAGATGTAGAGGAAGATGGCGATGAGGGCGAAGATTACGGCCTTGATAGCGCCATAGGTTACGTCCTTAGCCACCGACGGACCAACCTTCTGCGAGGAGATGATAGAGCCGCCCTTCTGGTTATCACGGTCCTTAAACTGCTCGAAGGGAACACCGGCAGAAAGCAGGTTGCCTTCCTTGAGAGATTTGTAGAGAATGGTCTCAATCTCATTGTCCACGGAGGGATCGTTGCTCTCTATCTTATAGTTGGTGGAGATGCGCACGGTCTTGCCATCGGTGCCCAGTGCAAGCACTGCCACATTAGCCTCGCCGGCATTGGCCTGGACGAAATTTTTGACAGTCTCAGGCACTACCTCCTTCTCAAACTTCACGGTGTAGTTGCGACCGCCGGTAAAGTCAATGCCACTGCTCAAGCCGCGGGTGAAATAGGAACCGAAGCAAACAACCAGAGCCACTGCCCAAACGACGAAACTTACCTTATAGGCAGACATGAACTTGTACTTCGTGTTCTGCATCATATTCTTTGAGAACGGAGTGGTAAAGGTGATGTTCAGCCACTTATCCCTATTGTGGAAATGCTCAAAGACGATGCGGGTGAGCCAAACGGCGGTGAATACGGATGCCAGCAGACCGATGATGAGGGTGGTGGCGAAGCCGCGGATGGGACCGGTGCCGAAGTTGAACAGGATTATACCGGTAATGATAGAGGTGACGTTGGAGTCGATAATGGCAGAGAAGGCATTGCCGTAGCCGTCGGCGAGGGCAGTCTTAATCTTCTTGCCTGCGCGAAGCTCCTCCTTGGTACGCTCGTAGATAAGCACGTTGGCATCCACTGCCATACCGAGGGTGAGCACCATACCGGCAATACCGCTCATGGTGAGCGCCGCCTGGAACGATGCCAGCACACCCAGGATGAAGAAGAAGTTGATGATCAGGGCGCAGTTGGCGACCATACCGGGCTTGATGCCGTAGAGCAGACACATGTAAATCATCAGCAGCACGAAGGCCACGATACATGACATGATACCCTTGTTGATGGACTCCTGGCCGAGTGACGGGCCGACGGTGTCATCCTGCACAATCTTGACGGGAGCGTCCATCTTACCGCCCTTCAGCACATTGGCGAGGTCCTTGGTGTCCTCAGTGGTGAAGTTACCGGTAATCTGCGAGTTGCCGCCGTTGATTTCGCTCATCACATTGGGAGCACTGTAAACCACGCCGTCAAGAACGATGGCAACAGCCTTGCCGATATTATTCTTAGTAAGGTTCGCCCATATGCGCGCGCCGTCGTTGTTCATCGACATGCTTACCTCGGGCTTGCCGTACTGGTCAAAGTCAGACTTGGCGTCGGTGATAGCGTTACCCTCCAGCGGAGCCTTGCCGTCGGCAGTGGTGCGGATGGCGTAGAGCTCAAACACATCAGCGTTGGGGAACATATCGCTGGCCTTCACACCCCACTTCAGCGAGAGGTCGCTGCGCAGTGTGGTCTTAGCCTCGGGAGAGTTCAGCAGCTTGTTTACCTCAGCGGTATCGTAGGACATCACATAACCTACCACGGCACTGCCGCCACGGGCATTCTGTGCAGGCATCACCATGGAGAGCAGCGGGTGAGCCTTCTTGTCGGCAGCTGCCTGAGCGGTGTTCTGAGTCTTCTTAGCCTCGGGCTTGAGCTGGATACCAGTCTTGGCGGTATCGGCAGCAGCCTTCTCCTCGGCAGCGACCTCCTCCTTGGCAGCAGTGCTGTCGGTGGCAGCGCCACCACCCACCAGCTTGCTGTCGAGAGCCTGGAGCTCCGGCCATATCTCGGGGAAGCTGTAGGTCTCCCAGAACTCAAGGTTGGCACTCGTCTGGAGGAGCTTGCGCACACGCTCAGGCTCCTTTACGCCCGGCATCTCCACCATGATTCGGCCCAGGCTGCCCTCCAGCTTCTGGATGTTGGGCTGAGCTACGCCGAAACGGTCGATACGCGAACGGAGCACGTTATATGAATTGTCGATAGCGTCCTTCACTTCTGCACGGAGCACCTTCTCGATATCGCTGTCGGAAGACTGAGCGTTTATCTTCTCACTCAGCTGCTGGGTAGCAAACACGGCTGACAGCTTGTTCTTGCCGGCAACCTTCTGATATGAGTTGATAAACAGGGTGATAAAGTCATCCTGGCTCTCATTGGCCAGCTTGTTGGCCTCTTCAAAAGCCTTCTGGAAGTTTGCGTCGCCGGCATTGTCGGCAGCAAGAATCTTCACGATGTCGGGCACAGAAACCTCGAGAGTAACATTCATACCGCCCTTCAGGTCGAGACCAAGGCCAAGCTGATACTCCTGGCACTCCTGCAGGGTCTTAAACATCCACACGCGCTCGTTCTTCATCGAGTCAAGGTAACGCTGGCCCATTGCAGGAGCCATCTTGGCGGCCTTTGCCTCATAGTGGCTGGTCACGAAGGAAAACGACAGGTAGTAGATGCACACAAGTGTAAGCAACACGGCAAACACTTTTACAAATCCTTTGTTTTGCATTTTTTATTGTTGTTTTATGTTTATATTTTCTGCTTTTTATGCCCTACGCGCCGGCTGCCAGCACAGATTCGCATAATTGGGCGTGCAAATATAGTATTTTTTTTCCATCCCGATAAGATACGGAGTATTTATTTCACCAAATCGCGGCTTTTTGTCTTTCTTTTGCCACTAATTGACGGCAAAAAACTACTTATTTATACGTTTTAGCCATGCCTCAATGGGATAATGGTCCGACATCTTCTGACGATTGTCAACCCGTGCGCCAAAAGACCTCCAATGGCTGCTACACAGTATATTGTCGAGACGGAAATACATCTTATTAAGGTGGTAGGAGATGCCGGGACCGTTGCCGGAGGCCGTGTAAGCATCATTCAGCAGGCGACATAGGCGGGTGTGGACATAGGAAAGCGGAGTCTCGTTGAAGTCGCCGCACACAATAATCGGCCTGTCGCCCTGCTGCTCCAGATAAAGAGCCAGCGAATCGGCCTGCTTGGCACGGCGAAGGCCGGCATCGTTAACCTTGCGCCCCAGGCGCAGGATATCCTCGCTGGTGCTGTCGCGATCGGAGATGGTTACTATTTTCTGATAAGTGGCCTTATCCTCCGGATTGATGGCATTAGACACGAAATGGCAGTTAACCACTACCACGGTGTCGCCCTCTATCTTTACATTATAGGCCACGCACACATGGCCTGGCGAGGACGAATGAATCACATGGCGGTCAAGTATGGGATAATTAGAGAAAAGGGTGAGCGCGTTGCAACTCTTGGGGATAAACACGGAGTCACGGTATTTCCAATGGGCCACGGCCTCCTCCACTGTGCTCTTATGCCCCAGGTTGTAATTGCTCTCCTGGGCACAGAACAGGTCTGCATCACTGTTGCGCAGATAGTCCATCATCTGTTTGTAGATAACAGATAGCTCACCACCTTGATGGCGCCCTTGGGCACTGGCTGCGGCATGTTTATCGGGCAATAAGTGCGCAGTTGGAAGACGCATAGAATCAGCGCACAGAAGCTTACCAGCCATCTGCGCGACTGTACCACCAGCCAGCCGGCCATAAAGAGAAATGACAAAAGCACGAGGAAAGGAAAAAGCAACGCCAGCGAGCCCTCCCAACCAAAGGTGTTGGGATTGATGTAGCCGCCCCATGCGGACAAAAGCAGCATGGCCGCAACTATTACGTTGACAACCAGCAGCAGCTTTGAAATTATCTTGCCTATGTGCCTGTGTACCTTCATTGTCTCGTTTGGCTCCGCCTTCACGGCTCTGCTAATGATTGCGGAAGTCAAAGATTGTCTTTTTCTCCTCGTCGGTCAGGCAATCATAACCCGACCGCTTTACCTTCTCCAGTATGCGGTCCACCTCGGCCTGACGTGCCCGGCGCCGGGCAAGCTCATCGGCATAGTCATCGATGGAATCGGCGTTTTTTGTTTCTTTTTCCTGCTGCTGCGCAGGTCTCTTGACACGCTCCCACACACTCTTCTTGGGCTTGTATTCCTGCCATGTGCTGAAGCCGCCACGCCCGATGCCGGCCTTACGGCGCCAATAGAGAATCAGCACCAGACCAAAGAGCATACCGCCCAGGTGAGCGAAGTGGGCAACATTGCTGCCGCTGGAGCCAAGGCCCGACAGCAGCTCTATCACTGCGTAGCCTATAACCAGATACTTGGCCTTGAGCGGCATGGGCGGGATAAGCAGCAGGATGCGCTCGTTGGGGAATGTCATGCCGAAGCCCAGCAATATGCCATAGACGGCGCCCGAAGCGCCCACGGTGGTCCACATGCGCAGATATTCCTTCATAGGTATCTGGTTTACGCCGTCCGACACCATATTATATTCTGCCATACCTGAGCTGGCGTACTCAATATACTGCACCAGTTCCTGGCACAAGCCTGCGCCCACGCCGCACACCAGATAGAATATCAGGTATCTCTTGGCGCCCCACTCCTGCTCCAGCACACGCCCAAACATCCAGAAGGCCAGCATATTGAAGAAGATATGCTCAAAATTGGCGTGCATAAACATATAGGTGAGCAGCTGATAAGGCATGAAGCTATCCGACTTGAAGAAATGCAAGCCCAGCAAGTCGTTGAGGTCTATGCCGTTGTTCTGCAGCAAACCCGTGGCGAGAAACATCAAAATATTAATCACCAGCAGGTTCTTCGTTATAGGGGGCATCTTAAACATGGTGCGTCTGTTTTCAATTAAGGGTGCAAATTTAGACAAAAAAATCCACATTAGCCATAATAACACTTCTTTTAGCGCACCTATTGGATTATTTTACCATTCTTTGCATTACTTTCTCCACCTTTTATTATTGCTAAAACAAGACAGAACTCGCCTCGGCACAAAAAACAAACTCGTTTTTTTTGTTGTACCCTCGGTTTTCACTACCTTTGCAGCCAAATAACTTAATTTGGGTTATTATAGCCAATCGACAAAAAGAACAAACGAAACAGAAAAACAACATTAAACAGACAATGGATATTCAGAATGTTATACAATCGGCTTGCGCCAAGGCCGTCAAGGAATTGTACGGCGCTGAAGTAAGCTCCGAGCAATTACAGCTGCAAAAGACAAAGAAAGAGTTCGAAGGCCATCTCACGCTGGTAGTATTCCCCTTGCTGCGCATCTCCCGTAAGAAGCCCGAGGACACTGCGCAGGAGATAGGCCAGTGGCTTGCCGACAATGAGCCCGCAGTGGAGAAATTTAACGTCATCAAGGGTTTCCTCAACCTTAGCGTAGCCACCTCCAGCTGGACCACGGTACTCAACAATATAGCCCGCACCGCCGACTACGGCACGGTGAAGCCTACGGCCCAGTCGCCGCTCGTGATGATAGAGTATTCATCACCCAACACCAACAAGCCGCTCCACCTGGGCCACGTGCGCAACAACCTGCTGGGATGGTCCATCAGCCAGATAATGGAGGCTGCCGGCAATCGCGTAGTCAAGACTAACATCGTCAACGACCGCGGTATTCATATCTGCAAGTCGATGCTGGCATGGCTACGCTGGGGCAACGGCGAGACACCTGAGACCAGCGGCAAGAAGGGCGACCACCTCATCGGCGACTACTACGTGGCCTTCGACAAGCACTACCGCGAAGAGGTCAGCGCACTGACCACCCAATTCAAGGCTGAGGGCCTCGACGACGAGGCCGCTAAGGCTAAGGCTGAAAAAGAAGCCCCACTCATCCAAGAGGCTCACGATATGCTGGTAAAGTGGGAGCAGAATGATCCCGAGGTACGCGCTCTGTGGAAGAAGATGAACGACTGGGTTTACGCCGGGTTCGACCAGACTTACAAAGCGCTAGGCGTTAGCTTCGACAAAATATATTATGAGTCCGATACTTACCTGGTAGGCAAGGCCAAGGTGGAAGAGGGACTTGCCAAAGGCATCTTCACTCGCCATGCCGACGGCTCCGTGTGGGCCGACCTTCGTCCCGAAGGGCTGGATGAGAAATTGCTGCTGCGCTCCGACGGCACCTCAGTCTATATGACACAGGACATCGGTACCGCCAAGCTCCGCTTTGACGACTACCCCATAGATAAGATGATCTATGTCGTAGGCAATGAGCAAAACTACCACTTCAAGGTGCTGTCCATCCTGCTCGATAAGCTCGGCTTCGAGTGGGGCAAGGACCTGGTACACTTCTCCTATGGTATGGTGGAGTTGCCCAACGGTAAGATGAAAAGCCGTGAGGGCACCGTAGTGGACGCCGACGACCTAATCAGCGAAATGATTAGCACCGCCCGCCAGACCAGTGAAGAGCTGGGCAAGTTTGCCGACATGAGCGCGGAGGAAAAGGACGAGATTGCCCGCATCGTGGGCCTCGGCGCACTGAAATATTTCCTTCTCAAGGTTGACGCCCGCAAAAACATGCTCTTCAATCCCGCCGAGAGCATTGATTTCAACGGCAATACCGGCCCGTTCATCCAATACACCTACGCCCGCATCCGTTCGGTGCTGCGCAAAGCCACCGAGGCCGGCATCAACTTTGCCGAGGGAGTAAAGGAAGACACGCCTGTCAACGAGAAAGAGCAGAGTCTTATCCAGCACATGGCCGACTTCCCCGCTATTGTGCAGCAGGCTGCAGCAGAATACAGCCCCAGCACCATCGCCAACTACTGCTACGACCTCGTGAAGGAGTACAATCAGTTCTATCACGACTACACCATTTTGGGCGAATCCATCGAGGAGAAACGCCAGCTCCGCCTGGTGCTGTCAGAGCAGGTGAGCAACATCGTACGCACCGGCATGCGTCTGCTTGGCATAGAGGTGCCAGAGCGAATGTAGCAACAATGCTGCACTCAGAATCCAAGTACGACAATGAGTAAACAGAAGCCTAAATACTATGTTGTGTGGCAGGGCCGCAAGCCTGGCATCTACCTCACTTGGGACGAATGCAAGGAGCAGGTGCACGGCGCTGAAGGCGCCCGCTACAAGTCTTTCCCCACAATGGAGGAGGCACAACGGGCGTTTGAGGAAGGAGCACCGCCAATCACTCGCGCCAAAGCCTCAAACCTTAAACCTCAAACCTCAAACCTCAAACCTCAAATAATCCAAGATGCCTATGCTGTGGACGCCGCCTGCAGCGGCAATCCCGGCATGATGGAGTATCGCGGCGTGGATGTGAAGAGCGGCATACAGCTATTCCACTTCGGCCCGATTATGGCGACTAACAATATAGGCGAGTTCCTGGCCATAGTCCACGCCCTCGCGTTGCAGAAGAAGCAGGGTACCTCATACCCTATCTATAGCGACAGCCGCAACGCCCTGCTCTGGATCAACGCCCGCAAATGCAAGACCAAACTTGCACTCAACGACAAGACCGCAAAAGCGCACGAGCTGATTGCCCGCGCCGAGCAGTGGCTACGCAGCAACGACTACTCAGAATTCAAAATACTCAAATGGCACACCGACCGATGGGGCGAAATTCCCGCTGACTTCGGCAGAAAATAACAGATCATGAAAGATTTCTTCCATTTGATGAGCAAGTATTTCTCCCGCTACAAGCGATATATCGGGGGTACGCTGTTCTTCAATATCCTGGCCGCGCTGTTTAACGTGTTCTCGTTCACAGTGCTGCTGCCTATACTGCAGATTCTTTTCAAAATCAACACAGAGCGCTACCAGTTCATCGAATGGGGCACGGGCGATTTTCTGGAAACGGCCAAGAACAATGGTTACTACTACTCACAGCTGATGATAGACAGCTACGGCCCTGCCACCACGCTTCTCATGCTGGGCATCATCTTGGCTGTGCTCACATTGTTTAAGACTGCTGCCTATTTCGGCGGCTCGGCATGCCTTATGCCCCTGCGCACTGGCGTGGTCCGCGACATTCGCGCCGACATCTACAAAAAGATTCTCCGCCTGCCCCTATCCTTCTTCTCCGAGGAACGCAAAGGCGACATCCTGGCCCGCGCCAGCACCGATGTCAACGAGATTGACTCCTCGATTACCTCGTCGCTCGACATGGTGATTAAAAATCCCATTTTCATCCTCATCTACCTCGGCACCCTGCTGGCTATCAGCTGGCAGCTTACGCTGTTCACCTTGCTCGTGGTACCTTTCATGGCCATGGGCATCGGTCGCATAGGCAAAAAACTGAAACAGAGGTCACTCTATGCGCAGAGCAAATGGAGCGACGGCATCAGTCAGATAGAGGAAACCCTCGGCGGCCTGCGCATCATCAAGGCTTTCATAGCAGAGAAGAAAATGGATAAGCGCTTCGAGAAAGTTAACAACGAATTTCGCAACGCCTCGATGCGCGTAGCCATACGCCAGAGCGCAGCACACCCCGTCAGCGAATTCCTAGGCACCTGTATGATCGTGGTAGTGCTATGGTTCGGCGGCTATCTTATCTTCTCCGGCAATTCACCCATCGATGCCAGCACCTTTATATACTATCTCGTGATTCTCTACACCATTCTCCAGCCGCTGAAAGACCTCTCAAAGGCAGGCTACAGCATACAGAAGGGTATGGCCTCGATGGAGCGCATCAACAAAATCCTCAATGCGGAGAATAACATCAAGGAAGTAGAGAATCCGCAGACTATCAGCGAACTTAAGGAGAGTATCGAGCTGCGTAACGTATGCTTCAGCTACAATGAGAGCAAGCAGGTGCTCAGCAATATCAACCTCGTAGTGCCAAAAGGCAAAACCATCGCTCTGGTTGGTCAGTCAGGTTCCGGCAAATCGACTATGGTGGATCTTATCCCGCGCTACCACGACGTTAGCAGCGGACAGATACTCATCGACGGACAGGACATCCGCCAACTATCTATCCAGTCGCTACGCTCACTCATAGGCAACGTCAACCAAGAGGCCATCCTCTTCAATGATACAGTGTTCAACAACATTGCCTTCGGTGTGGAGCATGCCACGATGGAGCAGGTGGTAGAGGCAGCCAAGATTGCCAATGCCCACGATTTTATCATGGAGATGGAGCACGGTTACGACACCTCCATCGGCGACCGGGGCTGCCGACTGAGCGGCGGTCAGCGCCAGCGCGTCAGCATAGCCCGCGCCATCCTCAAGAATCCCCCAATCCTTATCCTTGACGAAGCCACCTCGGCCCTCGACACCGAGAGCGAACGACTGGTGCAGGAGGCTCTGGAGCGACTGATGAAGACTCGCACCACCATAGCCATAGCCCACCGCCTCTCCACTATCAAGAATGCCGACCGCATCTACGTGCTCCACGACGGGCAGATAGTGGAAAGCGGCACCCACGATGAGCTCATAGCCCTCGGCAAATACTACAAGAAACTCAACGACATGCAACAGCTGTAAAAGGGTTGAAGAATTGAAAAATTGAAGGATTGAAGAATTGAAAAGCTGACGGATGAAAGCGCGCCTCAAATATCTTGGTTTGTTTTTCATTATTATCCTCACCACCTTTCTGATGATGAAGGTGGTGTTTATGCTTTACAATGCCAAAGGCAACGATTTTGGCGTGACCGATATCTTTGCTGTGCTATGGCACGGACTGCCCCTCGACCTCTCCACCACTTCCTACCTCACTAGCATCCCGTTGCTCGTCAGCATTCTTTCCCTCTGGATGAGCGGCAAATGGCCGCGACTCACTACAAAGATCTACTGCTGCATCATAGCTCCGTTGCTGTCCTTAATACTGGTGGCTGACACGGTACTCTACAGATTCTGGCAATTCAAGCTCGACGCTACCATATTTAATTATATAGACAGTCCCAAAGAAGCCGTTGCCAGTGTGTCTGTGTGGTTTGTGCTTGTCGCAATTCTCTGCATCGCTACCCTCACAGTCCTGCTACTCATTGCGCTGAAGAGAGTGTGGAGAACAGCAGAGGCGCTGGGATGGAGAGATGCAGAGCCCGATGCGCGAACAGTCTTTTCAAAGATTTCCAAAGGGGGCCCAGGTCACAAAGCATTGTCTTTCCTTGTTTTGCTCTTCACTGGCGGCGTATTGTTTCTCATGATTCGCGGCGGCATTGGCCGCTCCACAATGAATGTTGGGTACGTTTACTATTCACAAAACCAATTCCTCAATCACTCAGCCGTCAACCCCGCTTTTTCGCTACTCAGTTCCTCGCTCAAGGTTCAGAAGTTCGACAAGCTCTACCGCTTCTACGACCCCGCCGTATGTGATAGCCTTTTCGCTCAATTGCAGTATTCAACGGAGAGCCTCAACTCCGACACTCTGCTCACTACACGCCGTCCCGACATCATGCTGATTATCATGGAGGGATGCGGTTCCGTCTTTTTGGACAAGAATTTTACCCCCAACCTAAACCATCTGGCCGAGGAAGGAATCTTCTTCAGCCACTGCTATGCCAACTCCTTCCGCACCGACCGCGGACTTGTATGCGCCCTCAGTGGCTACCCGTCCTTCCCCGACATCTCCGTCATGAAACTGCCAGAGAAGTCGCGCACCCTTCCCTCCATAGCCAGAAGCCTTGTCGCCAACGGCTACAGCACCCATTTCCTCTACGGCGGCGACATCAATTTCACCAACACAAAAAGCTATCTCCTCTCCACCGGTTTCCAACAGGCCCGTGGCTACGAAACCTTCCCTCTCTCCGTACGCCACACCCATTCGTGGGGTGTGCAGGACCACATCACTCTCGACACCTTATATAATATTATAAAGCCCCACCCTAACCCTCCCCTCAAAGGAGGGAACCCTGGCGCCAGAGTCCTACCCCATGAAGGGGAGATAGAGGGGGCTCACTCCTTCACCGCCTGCCTAACCCTCTCCAGCCATGAAGACTGGCAGGTGCCGTACAGCAGGATAAAGAATGACCATGTCGCCAATGCGATGGCCTACCTCGACGATTGCATCGGCAAACTGGTTGCTCGGCTCAAAGCCTCCCCCGCGTGGGACAATCTCCTGCTAATCATCCTGCCCGACCACAGCATCAGCTACCCTGCAGGCATCACAGAGGCCAACCCAGAGCGCAACCGCATCCCCATCATCTGGACAGGCGGAGCCGTTAGAAAGCCGCGCCGCATCGAAGCCATCTGCAACCAGACCGACCTCGCTGCCACCATGCTCGGACAGCTCGGTATTCCCCATAGCGATTTTTCCTTCAGCCGCGATGTCCTCAGCAGCAGCTACACCTATCCTTGCGCTGTCCACACCTTCAGCGGCGGCATTTCCTTCATCGACTCCACCGGCTACATCGTTGAGGACCTCAATGCCAAAAAGATTATAAAGAGCGAAAGAACTGTTAAAGGAGAAAGCAAGGGAGACTTTCTTTCACTTCCTCACGCATACCTACAGCACACCATCACCGACTTCGCAGAACGATAGTGTGACATTCGTCTAGTTGCTATTTTACTTTTGCCTTCGCTATTAGGGCTTTCAACACGGCGACAAATAAGAAATTTGTCGTCAGCTTCGGCCACGTAAGCTATAGATGCTCAGCGCGCACGCGAACGCAACATGCTTATATACAAGGAAAGACTATGATGCACGGCTTAGGCTACACGCTGGGAAATGTCGCTTTTGTGAGGACGCGCAGAAGCGTTTTTGATATAAAAAAATAAAACGCTTTTTTGCCTACATTCCCGCATTATTTCGGCTAAAGAATTGATAAAGAGATGGTTCTGTATGCAGGATAATGCAGGCAAGGGCAGGAACCATTCTTGTTAAAATGTACAAATTGACAATGTACAATGTACCATTTAGGTACAATGTACTATTTATGTACAATTTAGCTATTTACAGGAAAAACGATAACGGTAAACCGTAAACCAAAAGAAACTGTGATTTCGGTTTTCTTTGATTAAGCAGTCAGGCAGATTGTTTTGATCTGTTGTCTGTGCCAACTCTATATCATTGCCTAACTTTTAACGGACAGCAATAACTTTATTTCCCTGAGATAATAATATTATAGACATCTACCACGTCGGCGGAGTTTACTTCATCGACGCCATTAACGTCGGCATCCTCCAGTCTGATGGTGGAAGCTGTACCTTTGAGAATATAGTTGTAGATGCTGACTACGTCTGCGCTATTGATTTGGCCATCGCAGTTGACATCGCCACGGGCAATCCGCTTGATTGTCAGAGTATCTCCTACCAACAATTTTCCTTGGTACTCATAGAACTTTTTGTCCTTATAGTAGGCACCATTCGGCTCGGTTACGCGATAGCGGCCATCAAATATTATGTCCTTCCAATTGTAGATAGGGCTTATATCTTCCAGCCAATAATTGCCAGCAGTCACCGTCGCATTATCCCCTATCGTAAGGTTGCCACCTCCCCACATGCCGCAACGTCTTCCTTTCGCACTTACCACCACGTTGCCGCCAATGGTAAGATGTACCCTTGAATCTTTAGCATAGATAGCAGCGGTGGCATCAGTGCTGCCGAAATAATATTCCAGTTCGAGCGTATCATTGCCCGCAATGCTGGCACTGGCATCGAGGCGCATTGCATGGTAGGCTTTGTCGATACTATAATCATTACTCTGATTAATACCTGTAATAGTCGTCTTCCCCTGCACATCTATCGTCAGGCCATCGACTGCGCTATAGAGTCCGTGGCGATCGGTTAGTCCAAAACTATTACTCGGTATATTTCCACCTTTGAGGGTAAGAACCTTTGTGGAAGGATTATAGCTGGCACCGCTGCCCAGGTCGCTGCAGTTATAGCTACTTACCTGAGCTCCGCCCAGCGTCAGCTGGTAGATGTCACACCCGCTGGTGGGATTCCATGCGCCTTCGCCCTGCCTGTCGTCGTAGTGGAGAACGGTCCACCCCTTATTCTTTGCGCTCTGCACCTGCTCGGCAGTACACTGGTTGCCGTCGTAATATCCCGCTTTGTGATAAACCATGTACAGCTGCTTATTTGCCGAGCTGGGCAAGCTGTTAATAACAGACGTCACAACCGATCCTGTCAGTTTATTTTCATAACAACGGAGGGCCGTCAGGGATGGGCAGCTTGTGCTGAGCGTCAGCGACGTCAGCTCGTTGGTGTGGCAATCCAGCTCCTGCAGCTTGCTGCTTGCAGACAGGTCAAGGCTGGCAATTTGGTTGTTGTCACACTTGAGGACCTCCAATTCCTTACAATTAGCAGTCAGTTTAGTAATACTGTTGCTGCTGCAATTCAACTGCTTCAGCTGAGTGTTGCCACTCACGTCAAGCGCAGTCAACTGATTGTTGCTGCAGTTAAGGTTCTGCAGCGCGGTATTATAGCTTAGGTTTATAGACGTCAGTTTGTTGTTGCTGATATTTAGCGTCACGAGCTTGGTCAATAAACTTATGCCTTTAGCATTAGAAATGCCTTCACCACTTGCATTCAGCGTCGTCAGGTATTCTATATCGCTGGGAAAGAGGTAGGTGTACCGCTTAGCATAAATATTCGTGCTGTTTCTCTGCGACGAATACTTAGCTCGTGCAGCATAAGCTATACGTTCACGCAGTTTCTCGTCAGGCACTTCTGAAACCAGTGTGTAGCGTGCCTTTTCCAGCACAAAGCCTTTGCTCTTATCATAATAAGGATTGTCTCTGACGCGACCAGACGTAAATCCTCCTGCCTGGGGACCGGCAAACTCCATGTCGTCATTCATGTATATATTCTTGTTGTCGGCAAAGACGTTGGCACTGTCAGGTGCCATAAAAGAGATATTGGAACTCCCCATTTCCACATAATAGAAATTATACAGGGCGTGGCCGTCCGATGCTTGGGTCCTAAAGTCAATATTGCTGTTGTTAATGAACAGGTACTGCTTCTGAGAAGTAGCACAGATGGCATCGCTTGACAAGGCGACAACCACCAAGTGAGCGTCTATAATTTTACAGAAAGTTTTGTCGTTGCCCACCGTGATGGCGTCCTCCTCGTCGCCATAGATTTTTGTCACGGCCCCCGAGGCACCGCCGGCACATTTTATAGTGGTTTCGGCGTTTATCCTCACTGGAGAGGAGTTCTCGGCGGAGAGGAAGTTCTCGCCATTGAAGACAACGGTCAGTCCTGCGTTGCTCTCGTTTAGGATGGCTCGGTTGTCCTTGCCGCTACGTATGATACTGATGTTCGTAAGGGTTACGGTATTTGTACCTGCATCGTACACCACCGAGTAGGGTTTCGATGAATCACGGGCCTTGATATTGGAGCCGGTCACATTGCTGGCGTTGGAGGAGGTGACACTCACTCCGCCAATCTTAAAACCATAGTCGGCGGCCTGAGCCACGACAAATACCATAAACATAGCCAGCAGAGTAGCTGCAAATCTCTTGATTATTCTTTTACGCATTGTGTTCGTTAGTTTTGTTTCCAATGCAAAAGTAGCCATTTCCCAAATGACAGCCAAAAATTTCATGTAAATTAAGATTCAGACTGTGCCGGCATATATATAATAAGGTGGGACCACGAGGGTCTCACCTTATTAGATTAGCCATTTTTATTTCACAATTTGACAATTTACTATTTCACAATTTAGCCATGTCCGAGTCCAACGGTCTAAGCCCCCAAACCATCTAAAAGGGAGTGTAAAGTTCAACGGCCTGCCAAATTGTAATTTGTAAATTGTCTAATTGTCAAATTAATCTGCCTGTTCGCCGAGTAGAATCTTCATCAGCTCTACGGCAGAGTAGGCAACGGGAGTGCCGGGACCGAAGATGGCGGCAACGCCAGCCTTGTAGAGGAAATCGTAGTCATTGACGGGGATTACACCACCGGCGGTAACGACGATGTCCTCGCGGCCAAGTTTCTTGAGCTCCTCGATGACGGCGGGGATGAGGGTCTTATGGCCGGCTGCGAGGGAGCTGACGCCGAGTGCGTCAACATCGTTCTCCACGGCCTGGCGTGCAGACTCGGCAGGAGTCTGGAAGAGCGGACCCATATCGACGTCGAAGCCGCAGTCGGCATAGCCGGTGGCTACCACCTTGGCTCCACGGTCGTGACCGTCCTGGCCCATCTTGGCAATCATGATACGCGGGCGGCGGCCCTCACGCTTTGCAAACTCTTCGGTGAGGCGACGCGCTTCCTGGAAGGTGTCGCTCTCCTTGCTCTCAGATGAATACACGTTGGAAATAGTTTTGATTACAGCCTTGTAGCGACCAACCACAGCCTCGCAGGCGTCGCTGATCTCGCCGAGGGTGCAGCGCAGACCGGCGGCCTTGACGGCGAGGTCGAGCAGGTTGTTTTCACTCTTCTTACCGTCAGCAAACTCCTGCACGCACTTAGTAATCTCTGCCAGAGCGGCATGGCATTCTGCCTCGTCGCGGTGGGCTCGAAGGTCAGCCAGGGAAGCCTCCTGCTGCTTGCGCACGGCGGTATTGTCGATCTCGAGGATATCGATGGGGTCCTCATGCTCAAGGCGATACTTATTGATGCCGACGATAATCTGCTTGCCGGTGTCGATGCGGCCCTGGGTGCGGGCGGCAGCCTCCTCGATACGCATCTTGGGCACGCCGGTCTCGATGGCCTTAGCCATACCGCCGAGGCTCTCAATCTCCTCGATGTGGGCCCACGCCTTGCGGGCGAGCTCATCGGTGAGTTTCTCCACGTAGTAGGAGCCTGCCCACGGGTCGATGTGCTTGCAGACCTGAGTCTCGTTCTGGATATAGATCTGAGTGTTACGGGCGATACGAGCGGAGAAGTCGGTAGGCAGAGCGATGGCCTCGTCCAGTGCGTTGGTGTGGAGGCTCTGGGTGTGACCCAGCACGGCTGCCATAGCCTCGATACAGGTACGGCCCACATTATTGAAGGGATCCTGCTCGGTGAGACTCCATCCGGAAGTCTGGGAGTGGGTACGCAGAGCCATGGACTTGGGGTTCTTGGCACCGAAGCTCTTGACTATCTTGGCCCAGAGCAGACGGCCTGCACGCATCTTGGCAATCTCCATGAAGTGGTTGACACCGATAGCCCAGAAGAAGCTGAGTCGCGGTGCGAAGGCATCCACGTCGATACCGGCGTTGACACCGGCGCGGAGGTAGTCGATACCGTCGGCCAAGGTGTAAGCCAGCTCGATGTCGGCGGTGGCGCCGGCCTCCTGCATGTGATAGCCGGAGATAGAGATGGAGTTGAACTTAGGCATCTTCTGCGAGGTAAACTCGAAGATGTCGGCAATAATCTTCATGGAGAATGCGGGCGGATAGATGTAGGTGTTGCGCACCATAAACTCCTTGAGAATATCATTCTGGATGGTACCGGCCATCTCCTCGAGCTTGGCTCCCTGCTCCAGTCCGGCGTTGATATAGAATGCGAGCACGGGCAGCACAGCTCCGTTCATGGTCATGGACACAGACATCTTGTTGAGGGGGATGCCGGCGAAGAGCACCTTCATGTTCTCCAGCGAGCAGATGCTCACGCCTGCCTTGCCCACGTCGCCGACCACGCGCTCATTGTCGGGGTCGTAGCCGCGGTGGGTGGGGAGGTCGAAGGCCACGGAGAGGCCCTTCTGGCCACTGGCCAGGTTGCGGCGATAGAAAGCGTTGCTCTCTTCAGCGGTGGAGAAACCTGCATACTGACGGATAGTCCACGGGCGGAAGGGATACATCATGCTGTAGGGACCGCGCAGGAATGGCGGGATGCCGGCTGCGAAGTCAAGGTGCTCCATGCCCTCCAAATCCTCGCGGGTATAGACGGGCTGGATATCAATCTGCTCGGGAGTCTTCCAATTGGCGGTAATGCCCTGCTCCTTCTGCCACTGCTGACCGTTCTTCTTCTGAATGCCAGCAAAAATGTCTATGTTGTTGAATTGTTTTCTCATGATATTTATTTACTATTTAACTAATTACAATTTACAATTTATGTACAATTTAATTATTTAACAATTTACCTACTGTAAGGCGCCATCGGCTTTCATCCTTGCCTTTGTTGATACAATTGCCTTTACGATGATGCTCAGTAGTTCGCGGCATTCTTGAATAAGCGGCTCCACTCTTGAGGCTGCCACCATCTGGCTGCGCGTTATAACATCAAGCCAATGCACTGTTTCGTCGAGTTCTTCCTCTACCATCTTGAGCTTGTTGACAAAATCCTTGTCAGATTTTGCAAGGCATGCTGCGCGATAATTTGCAGAGGGCGAAGTACCCGAGCGCACAATCTGGCGGGCAATAGCAACACCTGAGATGCTGTTTGGCAAAGTGTCCACCATCTTGATTATCCCTACGGCAAAAACCGTAAGCCGCTCGCGTAAATCATCTTTCGTCATAAACTACAGTAAATAGCTAAATTGTAAATCAATTGTACCTTGTAAATTGTGAAATTGTAAATTAAACAATTCCTAACTTAGCGTTAAACTCTTTGAGTGTCTGGAGCTGGTCCACACGCACATGGATAAAGTTCTCTATTCCGGCAGCCTTGAGGTCGTCGCTGCATGCGGGGGCACCGGCAATGACGAACAGGGCGCTGTCGCCCACGGCCTTGAAGGCTGGCACGCCGTACTCAGCATACTCATCGTCGCTGGAGCAGAGCACCACGATGTCGGCACCGGCCTTGCGAGCTGCCTCGGCACCTGCCTCCACGCTCTCAAAGCCGAGGTTGTCAATCACCTTGTAGCCTGCGGCAGCAAGGAAGTTGCAGCTGAACTGGGCGCGGGCCTGACGCATGGCCAGGTTGCCGATGGTGAGCATAAATGCCACGGGCACCTTCGCGGCCTGCTCGGTCTTGAGGCGCAGAGCCTCGAAGTCGCTGGCCAGACGGGTGGGCTTGATGGCGGGTATGTCGGCATCGTCCTGATGCTTGCATGCGCAGCAGCACTCCATCGGCGTCTTGCCCTCGCTCTTCTCGGTGAAGTTGGGGAACTGGTTGGTGCCGAGGATAAACTCCTTGCGCTTGCCGGCATTGGCATGACGC
Organism: uncultured Bacteroidales bacterium; assembly: GCA_902792555.1. GTDB lineage: Bacteria > Bacteroidota > Bacteroidia > Bacteroidales > Bacteroidaceae > UBA6382. The sequence continues at coordinate 55,330 of CADAZW010000003.1, forward strand.
TGCTTGTTGGTCTCGTTGATGGCCTCCTGAATCTTACCCTCCTGGGTAGCCTTGAGGAAACCGCCCTCCTCCTCCACGCTGAGGAAGAGCTTCCAGGCCTGCTCGGCCAGGGCGTCGGTGAGGTGCTCGATGAAGTAGCTGCCACCGGCCACGTCCACAATCTTGTTGAAGTGGCACTCCTCCTTAAGCAGGAGCTGCTGGTTGCGGGCTATGCGCTCGGCAAAGTCGGTGGGCACCTCAAAGGTCTCATCGAAGGGAGTAACCACGATACTCTCCACTCCGGCCAGGGCGGCAGACATGGTCTCCGTCTGGGTGCGCAGCATGTTGACATAGCTGTCGAAGAGGGTGAGGTTGAAAGTGGTAGTGCTGGCACATACGTGCATCTTGGCGCTCTCCTTGCACTCGGTGTACTGGCTCACGATCTGAGCCCACAGCATGCGGGCGGCGCGGAACTTGGCAATCTCCATGAAGTAAACGCCGTTGATACCCATATTGAACTTGATGTTCTGGGCAGCCTGCTCAGCAGGCACGCCGGCGTCAACCAGCTGCTGCAGATACTCGTTGCCCCAAGCCAGGGCGTAGCCGAGCTCCTGATAGCTGAACGCACCGCTGTCGGTAAGCCTGAAGGCATTGACGGCGATGGCGCGGAACTTGGGATAGTCCTTGAGAGCCTCAATCATGGCCTTGCCCTCGCCCACCAGGGCGGAGGTGTCCTTACCCTTGACGAGCATGCGCTCAATGGGATCGAAGCTGATGGATCCGCAGATGTTGGCCTTGTCGTAGCCCTTCTTGTCGAAGTAGTCGGCCAGCAGCTTAGCCAGCTCTACGGCGTGGCGCTGACAGGTCTTGAAGTTGAGCTCTATGCAATCGGCATAGATACCGCTGAGCAGGGTCTCGATGAACTCAGCGCTCAGCTTGTCGGCAGGCACGCAGAATCCCAGCGAGTCGATGCCCTTGTTGAGAATGTCAAGAGCCTTGGCGTTAGCCTCCTTGGCATCTTCCACACAGATGTTCTGACGTACGAACCATGTGTTCTCGTCAGCCTTGTTGCCGCGCACATAGGGAAATTCGCCGGGCAGGGCATTCATCAGGGGGAGGTCCTTAACGTCCTCCTGCTGATAGAACGGCTGCACGCTGAATCCCTCATTGGTGCGCCACACCATCTTCTTGTTGAAATCGGCGCCCTTCAGGTCCACCTGGATCTTATCCAGCCATTCCTGCTTGCTAACGGGCGCGAAATCAGAAAAAAGTTTCTTTTGTTCCATTACTTGTTGCTGTATAGTTGTTAGTTGAAAAAGAATCGTAAATTCACTATTTTTACACTCCCATTTAGGGGGATAAAAGGGGTTCTTTTTTCTATTCTCTGTTATCTGTTTTCTGTTCTCTACCCCTTTAGGGGGATTGTGCGGCGCGAAGTTAAGCATTTTTTTGTTCCCCACCTTATATATATAGTGAAAAAAGAAATATTATGCACTTTGGCCGCACATTATGACCTCCCCCGGCGCAGAAATGCGCCTGCGCGGCAGATAGTCCACACAAGGCACAGCCCCCGTTGCACGGCCGCCGATTTTAATCTCGCGAACACAGAAAACAGTGCCGACCTTATCAAATTTTGCATCGGGGGCAGAAATTTTACACCCGGGTACAGCACTATTACTCCCGAGCGTAGCAGTTTTTGTGCCGAGCTCGCTGAAATTAAAGCCGTGCTCGCTGAATTTAAACGCGAGGAAATTGAAAATAAATCGCGATTAAATTTCCGTTTATTCGCGATTAAATTTCCGTTTGTTCGCGATTAAATTTCCGTTTGTTCGCGATTAAAATTCAACTTCTGCGCAACTAAATTCAGGCTCTACGCGACTAAATTCAGGCTCTGCGCGACAAAAATCAGGCTCTGCGCGACGAAATCCGGCGAGCTCGGAGATTGGCTTTCTCCACTCAGCATCAGGATTTGCGGGCACGCTCTCTGTTTGGCTCCGCAGGGGCGCAAATCCTCTGCCGCCGGACTAAAGACTTCTTTCGTCAGAAAAACACTCCTTTTTTCTCCGCTTTTATGGAAATCGTCTTACCTTTGCAGAAAGAAAAGACCGTCTGCAAGACAATCCTAAGTATGAAAAGAGCACTCCTCACCCTATTGGCCGGAGCCTTCGCGCTCGTCTCTGCCACGGCATCAGCGCGCCCCGAAGCCGCCGAGACCACCGACAGCGCCGCCCTCAGGCGCATGGCCCTGTTTGCCGGCAACATGCTGACCTACAACAACAATTTCACCCAGGAGAAAGTATATCTGCACCTCGACAACAACGGCTACATTGCCGGCGAGCACCTGTGGTTTAAGGCCTACGTCTTCAAGGCCGCCAGCCTACTGCCCACCGACATGAGCAAGGTGCTCTATGTGGAGCTGCTCAACCCCGACGGTCAGCTGGTGGAGCGCAAGACACTGCGAGTGGACAACGGCCGCACTTACGGCGACTTCGACCTCAACCCCACGGAGTGCCATCAGGGATTCTACGAGCTGCGAGCCTACACCCGCGCCATGCTAAACTGGGACCAGGCCTTCATTTACTCACGCGTCATACCCATCTTTGAGCAACCCAAGGACACCGTCAACTTCACGGGCATGGTGCTCCACGAATACGACTACGACCCCAACCCCGGCCCCGAGACACGCCCTGCGCCCGAGCCGATGGCCACCGACGGCACACTGGCCTCTAAAGACCTCATGCTTACCTTCTACCCCGAGGGAGGCCACATCACCCGCGGCGTACCCTCACGCGTGGCCTACAAGCTCACCGACCGCCAAGGGCTGCCTGCCGACTACGCTCTCAGCATCCATAGCGACGACGGCCAGACCATAGCGGAGTCCTACGTTCTCCACGATGGAATGGGCGATTTTCAATTGCCTGCCACGTGGACCGGCGGCTATGCCGAGGTTAAGACCGAGGCCGACGGCAGCGTACGGTTCAACCTGCCCTCGCCGCGCCTGGAGGGCTGCGACATCAGCACCACCTGCTCCAGCAGCAATGGGCTCGACATCACCTTGCGCCCCTCGCAGGGCATGACGGGGCGCACGCTGGGCCTCAGCGTGACGTGCCGCGGCACGCTACTCTACTTCAACACCGTCACTCCCGACCATGAGACGGAGATAAACATCCCCAACGGCAAACTGCGCGATGGAATCGCCCAAATCACCCTCTTCACCGCCGAGGGCCTGGTGCTCAGCGAGAGGCTGGTATGGGTGGAGCCCCACAAGGCAGCGCCAAAGATGGAGATCAGGCAAAACCAAGAGGTCTATCATCCCTTCCAGCCCGCAGTGCTCGACATCAGCCTCCACGACAGCGAAGGCCAGCCCCTGCAGGCCGACTTCTCGCTGGCCGTACGCGATGCCGCTACCGAGGTGGGCCCCGACAGCCACGGGCTACGGGTGGAGATGCTGCTCAGCTCAGAGCTCAAAGGCTATATCCACAATCCCGACTACTACTTTGAATCCGCCGACGAGGCTCACCGCCAGGCCCTCGACCTGCTGCTGATGGTGCAGGGCTGGCGCAGATACCAATGGCAGGAGATGAGCGGCGTGGAGCCTTTCCAACTGAAGCAACCCGCCGAGGACGGCCTCACCCTCATCGGCACCCTAAGCAGCACCAAAGCCGCCGAGCACAGCCTGGAGCGCGAGGGGAGCCTGGACGTCAACTTTCTGATGCAGACCATCAACGGCACCAAGGTCTTCAGCGTACAGACCGACAGCATCGGCCGCTTCGCCGTGCAGCTGCCTGACTTCAACGACGACGCCCCCACCGTGATGACCGTGACCAACAATAAGGATAAGCGCGTATATACCCATTTCATACTCGACCGCGACTTCGCCCCCGCTGCCATGCCCTACGAGCCACTGCAGACAGCCTCCAGCGTGGCTATCATGGAGAGCCGCGTCGATGCGCTGGCACACGAGCCCGCCACCTTTGAGTGGCAGGACACTATTCCCGACCAAGTCTCGCGACTCATCCAACTTGGCGAAGTAACCGTGAAGGGCAAGAAGAGGCCGGGCTACAATCCCGGAGCCCGATTCACATGGATGGGCGGCGAGAGCGCCACCAAAGGCAGCGCCGCTATCTTCTACAACCTGCGCAACGAGCTCGACCGCTACCTCGACCAAGGCGAGGAAGTACCCGTGGTGTGGGAGTGGCTCTCGAAGAACAACAAAAATTTCTACTACGACATCACCACCGGCGAGATGTGGTACAGGGGCCGCCAAGTGGTGGTAGTGGTGGACAACAACTTCCCCGGCGCATCGATGACCGCTGCCTATCCCACTGAGGGCGAAGCCCTGACAGGCAGCAACTATGCCATGAACCGGTTTCAGTCGCTCAGCATAGTGGATAACGAGGCTGTGGCCAGCAACATACTGCAGCACACCCTGCGCGATGCCAACAACCCCATGCCCAGCGCCCGCGTAGTGTTCTTCCTCTACACCCGCACCGACATGCGCGAGCCTAACAGCTACCGCCGCGGCACCCGATGGATCAACCTCCACGGATACTCGCTCTGCACCGAGTTCTACAGTCCCGACTACCGCCAGCAGGACATTCCCACCGACACTGACCACCGCCGCACCCTCTATTGGAATCCGTCGCTCGTCACCTCTCCTGAAGGCAAGGCCCAAGTCATCTTCTACACCAGCTCGCGCCCCGACGAGCGACTGCATATCAATGCGCAGGGCATAGCCGTCAACGGACAGATGGTGGAAGGAAAATAACACCCTGTTTTTACAAAAAACCGCACGGAAATACTCTGTTACAGAAATTTTTACTAATTTTGCCGCGTCAAGGTTTGTACGGATGCTCTGCGCATCCATGCAATTAAAAGGGAACGGGGTGAAAATCCCCGACAGTCCCGCTGCTGTAAGCTCCATTTGTTGCTTCGCCCGCATGACATGCCACTGAGCCCCAAAAGCTTGGGAAGGCGCGAGACGCTGGGAGCAAGTCAGAAGACCTGCCTTGGTGAAGACTATCCACGGCCTCGAGGAAAGGCCGATGTTAACTATGCAACATTTCTTCTGCTTAAGACACGCACTCGCTGCGTTTGCTCTCGTGCTATGCCTTGTGGGCTACGCCGCCAACGGACAGCAGGCCGACACTCTCAGGAGCCGTCGGCTGAGTGAGGTTAAGGTTAGCGGCAGCAGCAGGCAGAAAGCCGTCAGCAACTCAGCCCCCGAACAGACGTTCACCGCCAGGGATATGGAACAGATGGGCGCCAGCTCGGTGAGCGACGCCGTGCGCCACATGGCCGGAGTAACCCTCCACGACTACGGCGGCGCCGGAGGCCTCAAGACCGTCAGCATACGCGGACTGGGAGCCCAATTCACTGGCGTGAGCTACGACGGAGTGCCCCTGAGCGACGTGCAGACCGGCCAGATTGACCTGCAGCGCTACACCCTCAACGGGGTGAAGCAGCTCGACCTGCTGATTGGCGAAGGCAACGACATATTCATTGCCGCCCGCGAAGCCGTGATGCCCAGCCTGCTGACCATCAGCACCCAGGGTGTAAGTCATAGCGACCACGACCTCCACCTCACGGCGCAAGCTGTGATGGGAGCCTGGGGCTACGTCAGTCCCACGCTGAGCGCAGAGAAATCCTGGGGCAAAGTGGGCGTCAACGTGCTGGCCGACTATGTCTATGCCGAGAACGACTATCCCTTTACCATATATAATATAAAAGAGCGCATCCACAAGCACCGCGTCCACTCCTTGATGAATCAGGGCCACGCCGAGCTGAACATGCGCTACGCCTTCAGCGACAACCACAGCCTCAACCTCAAGCTATACTACTATGACAACGACCGCCAACTGCCCGGAGTGGTGCGCTACTACACCGACGACAGCCAGCAGCAGCTGCGCGAGCGCACAGCCTTCGGCCAGCTGCAATACCGCGGGGTGCTGAGCCCCCGCTGGCAGCTCAAGGCCGCGGCCAAATGGAACTGGGCCAACACCGACTACCGCGACAGGCTATACCCCGAAGGCAACATGGACGGCAACTACTGGCAGCGCGAGGGCTACCTAACCGCTGCGACGCTATGGAATGCCACCGAGAGCCTGCGCTTCAGCTACGCCAGCGACTATCTGCACAACGACCTCAACTGCCGCTGCCCCATGGCGCCAGATGTCAAGCCCAGTCGCACGGCATGGCTCAACACCCTTTCTGCCCGATGGAACCGCGGTTTTTTGTCTGCCACGGCCCGCATCCTGCACTCCGCCTACATCAACCATGCCGAGCGCGGCACGGCAGCCTCCGACTACCGCCACTGGAGCCCCAGTTTCAGCACCTCAGTGCGCCTGGGCAGCGGATGGCAGGCCAGGCTGATGTGGAAGGACATTTTCCGCATGCCCTCATTCAATGAACTATACTTCTACCACCGCGGCGACACCAACCTGAAGCCCGAGCGCACCAGCCAATGGAACGCCGGCATCACATGGCAGGGCCGCATAAGCCAGCGACTCAGCGGATCGATGACCATCGACGGCTATATAAACAAGGTGAAGGACAAGATTGTGTGCATACCCTTCAACCTCTTCATCTCGCGCAACGTAAACGCAGCCAAAGTAAGGGTGAAGGGCATTGACCTGAGTCTCGCCGCCAAATATGACATTGCCGATGGCCACGCCCTGGAGGCGCAGGGCCACTACTCATATATGAACGCGGAAGACCGCTCCTCGCGCGGAGCCTCCTCCTACGGCAAACAGATAGCCTACACCCCCGAGCACAACTACAGTGCCGCCCTCACATGGCGAAACCCATGGGTCAACATCTCGCTGACGTCATACGGAGTCAGCAAGCGATGGGCCACCAACGAGCACACCAAAGGCACCAGTCTGGGCGGCTATGCGGAACTGGGCACCAGCCTCTTCCGCGAATTTAAACTCAAGGGCCGCCAGCGACTCACCGCCTCGCTCAGCATAAGCAACCTGCTCAACAAGCAATATGAGGTAATCACAGCCTACCCCATGCCCGGCATAGGATGGCGCTGCATGGTGAGGTGGGAAATGTAAACCACTGATAACTGAAAATTTGTTGTATATAGTTGATAGTTGAAAAACACATTATTTAAAAACCCTTTAAAAATTACCAATTCTATGAAAAAGCTTTTGAAATTTGCTTTGATGGCTGTTTGCGCCTTCGGCATGACAGCATGTAACGATGACGACAACAACAAGCCCATCATCGACCCCGTGGAGCCGAGCGTTAATGTGACCGGTGTTTACGTGCTCAGCCAGGGCAACTACTACAACGGCCTCAACGGTGACCTGACCTACTACAACCCCGCCACCAGCGACTACACCAACGGTCTCTTTGAAGCAGTGAACGAACGCGCATTCGGCGGCACAGCCAACGATGCAGCCATTTACGGCAGCAAGCTCTACATTGCCAACACCGACGAGAACGTACTGGAGGTGGCTAACGCCCAGACCGCCAAGAGCATCAAGCAGATCAGCCTGAGCGGCGCACGCAGAATTGTTGCCGACGGCGGCTACATCTACGTTACCTCCTTCTACGGCAACAACGTAACCAAGATTGACACCACCACCCTCGAAATAGTAGGCACCGCTGAGACCGGCACCTACCCCGAGGCTATGGCCATCCAGAACGGCAAGCTCTATGTAGCCAACTCCGGCTACGGTAGCGGCAACACCGTTACCAAGATTGACCTCGCCAACTTCACCGTTGACGCTACCCTCGACGTGCCCGTAAACCCCGTAGAGATCTTCAGCGTTCACGGCCAGCTCTACCTGGGCTGCAGCGGCGAATACAACGACGACTATACCTACAAGGTTAATCCCGCCATCTATGCCCTCGCCACCGACGGAACTGCCACCAAGTTGGTAGAAGCTACCATCAGCGCAGCCGGAAAGGACAATATCTATTTCATCGACAACAACTACTACAAGACTGAAGTAACCTACGGACGCATCTCTGCCACCGACCAGAAAGTAGAGAACCTCGTCTTCGACAAGCCCGTGGTCTATCCCTGTGCCATCGCTGCCAATCCGCAGAACGGCGACATCTACATCACCGGTTATGCTGAGATTGACTACGGCGGCGGCTACTACGGCGCAGACTACAACAGCAACGGCACCTGCTACCGCTTCAGCGCTGACGGCATGAAGCTCGACCAGTTCCCCGTTGGCATCAGCGCCGGCAGAATCGTTTTCCTTACTAAATAAGTGTATCGTTTCATTACATATGTAGTGAGCATCGCCTGCGTGGCGATGTTCACAGGCTGTGGAGGCAGTGTCGGCAACAAAGCCGGCACTGCCATTGCCCTGCGCTATGCCAAGCTACTCAAGATAGAGCAGCACGACGGCTATAGGCTGGCCACGGTAAGCGATCCGTGGAAGGACGGTGCCGTGCTGCACCAATATGCGCTGGTGGACAGCGGCGGCGATGCTTCCTCCGTTCCTGAGGGTGCCACCATCATCAGGGTGCCACTGAAAAGACTCTGCATCAGCACCTCAGTGCATGCCGGGCTGATGCACAAACTGGGAGTGTTGGATCATATAAGCAGCATCTGCGAAGGAAAATACATCCTCAATTCCGCAGTGCAAGCCCAGATCAAGAGCGGCCGCATCAAAGACGTAGGCAGCGGACTCAACCCCAACGTGGAGATGATTGCCCAGCTGCGCACCGACGCCCTGCTGATGTCGCCCTTTGAGGGTGCCAGCTACGGACTGCTCGAAAAGACGGGCATCCCCATCATTGAATGCGCCGACTACATGGAGACTTCAGCCCTGGGACGCGCTGAATGGATGAGATTCTACGGCATGCTGGTGGGCCGCGAGGCTGAAGCCGACAAACTCTTCGATGAAATCGAAAAAAACTATAATGAGCTCAAGGCTCTGGCCGCCAAGGAAAAGACTCACCCCAAACTGCTGGCCGATATGCTCAACGGCAACACTTGGTACCTACCCGGCGGAGCCAGCATCTACGGCGCGCTCTACAGAGATGCCGGAGCAGACTTCAGCATTGCAAGCGACGATGCCAAGGGCAGCCAGCCATTGTCGCTCGAAAAAGTGTTGCTGGAAGGCAGGGATGCCGACATCTGGATTATCAAATACAGCCGCCCACAGAACTTCACCTATGCCTCGGTGCTGAAGGAGAACGACGTGTACGGCAAATTTACGGCCTTCCAACAGAAACACATATTTGGCTGCAACGCCTTCTCCGTGCCCTTCTACGAAGAGGCTCCCTTCCGCCCCGACCTGCTGCTGGGCGACATTATCAGCATCCTCTATCCCAGCCTGTTGCCAAACCGCAAGATGGTATTCTACACTCCTCTTGAGGATTAAGGATTAGGAAACAGCGCTATGCGAAAGCATACGGATATATATACAAAGCATACGGATATTTATACGAAGCTATGAGCTGACCGGCTAACGTGTTAACCGGTTGCCTGCCTCTCAACCTTTGCTTTCGTCCCCGATTGATTTCCCGTTAACTTTATTTCTTCTACTTCTGCCTGCTTTTGGACTTTTCGCACAACAAAAGCAGTTTTTTGCTATATAATTATACGGTTATACATAAATATTTTCTAACTTTGTATGCCATTTTTGAGCGTTTGCGTAAACAGACCTTTGCGACACAACATAAACAAACGAAATATTATATTGACTTAGAATGAAAACATTTAAGCAACTGGCTCTCGCGGCCATCAGCGCACTGCTCCTGCTGGGCACAGCGCAGACATCCACCGCTCAGGACGTAGACCTGAGCAAGTATCCCGACTGGAGGCCCTATGACCCCGCTCTAGAGCGTCCGTTCAAGAAACTGAAGAGGCAGGCGGCTGCCAAGTCGGGGTCCGCCACCCAGCGCCCCGACCACCTGAACAATGCGCTGAGCATGTTCTTCCCGCCGGTGTTCAACCAGAGCGGCGGTTCCTGCGGTTCCGCCCAGGCCATCGGCTACATCTTCACCCACGACATGAACAACATGCGCAATACCGACGCATCGCTCGAAGAGAACCAATATCCCAGCCACTTCACCTGGCTCTTTACAAACACCGACGTAGCCAAAACCCCGATGGCTGTGGGCAACGGCATCCCCAACGTAACTACCTACGGCGGCCGCACCTACAGCAATGACTTCGGCTATCAGGTACCTGAATACTATTACTTCGGCTGGATGCAGGGCTACGACAAGTGGTTTAACGCCATGCACAACCGTATGATTGACTTCTTCTATGGCACCAACTTCAGTAACTGGTACGGCGCCCGCGAGGACCTGAAGCAGTGGCTCTGGAATCACTACGGCGAGGAAGGCTACATTGAAGGCGGTTGCGCCGGATTTGGCGTTGCCAGCGGCGGTACTTGGGAAAATATCCCATCCACAGCCGTCAATGACGAGCTCGGAGTAAGCGGGAAGAAATATGTTTGGCGCTGGGGCAAAACCTACGACCACGGCCTCACCATCTGCGGCTATGACGACCGCATTGAGTTTGACCTTGACCAAAACGGAATTGCCGGCGAAGAGGACAAGGACGAGAAAGGCGCATGGATAATCTGTAACTCGTGGGGTGCCAACTGGTGCAACCAAGGCTTCATCTACTGTCCCTATGCCCACAGCTACTCCATGATCAACGACGCAGGCAACCACACCCTGCCATGGGCCATAGAGCTCTACCACTACCGCCACAACTACCGCCCCCTGCGCACCATCAAGATTCTGATGGACTACGACCACCGCTGGGAACTCTCCCTTATCGGCGGCATGGCTCAGGACACCAGCAAGGCTAATCCCGAGCAGACCACCCCGTTTGTTCACTTCCAGCAGGTAACCAAGTTTGACCAAGACGGCGTGTCGCCCGAGTGCCCCATGCTGGGTCGCTGGACCGACGGCTACCACTATGAGCCTATGGAATTTGGCTATGACCTCACCGACCTCGGCGAGAGTTTCGACAAGTCGAAGCCCATCAAATACTTCCTCACTATCAAAACCAAGAGCGGAGGTATCGGACAGGGCCATCTCTACAAGGCCTCCATCCTTAACTACGAATACGACAAGGACAACCCCGTGGAGATTCCCTTCAACATCGATACCATCGACATCCAGGGTGGCGGAGAGGCCATAACCGTTGCTGTAACAGTGCCTGGCGAAGCCATCAATCCCCCACTCAATGCCACGCTCAACAAGAATACCCTCACTTGGAGCACGCCCGAAGCTACTACCCTGCCGCGCAACAAATACTATATATATCAAGGCGGCCAGCTTATCGACAGCGTTGGCACTTCGCGCAACAGCTATACCGTCAAGGATCCCGATGCCGTGTATGCCGTAGCCGCAGTCTATAAGTACAAAGGCATGCAACTCATCTCCGACCTGAGCAACAATGCCAGCACACCTAACATCTTTGACAATACCGACAACCAGGTGCTCACCCTTAGTCAGCAGGGGCTCTGCATACCCAACCTGTTCTCCAAGAAAATCTATCAGGCCACCTTTGAGTTTATGCTCAAGACCAACAAGCTCAACTCTCTGAGCAACAAGATGGGTAGCGAAGACGGTGACTTCTTTATCAATGCCTCCGCCAGCGGCCAGATAGCCGCCGGATGGAGCACCGCCAATAACAATGACTTTGCCGCTACCACCGCCTCTCAAATCAGGAATGGCCAGTGGAAACACATAGCCATCGTGGTGGACCGCAACACCATTACCATCTACATTGACGGTATGAAAAAGAAGAGTGTCACCTCCTCCACCTTTAGCGGCATACCCGCCATGGGCGACTTCATGGTAGGCCTAACCGACGGCCTCATGGAGGGCACCATTGACGAACTACGCGTTTGGAAGTCCGCCCGCAGCCTATCCGAGATATTCAGCGGCAAGGATGAAGCCATCGCCAACCCTGCAGCCATGAATGACCTGCTCGTCTATCTGCCCATGACCACCTTTGAGGAAAATGGTCAGCTTAAGGTACGCGACTATGCCGGCGGTATGCACGCCACACTCATAGGAGGCGTTGATCAGGAAGCATTCACCATCGACAATAGCATCCTGCAGGGAGGCAAGATTGCCATCGCTCCCACCATCACCGCCGCACAGGACTCTGCATTCGCAGGTTCGCCCGTGCAGTACTCTGCCGTTGCCCCTCTATCATGCACAAGCTGGAGGTGGAGCGCACCCGGAGCCCAAACAGAAACCTTTACCACCCAGTCGCCCTACATTATATATAACACCTCGGGCGACCACACCATCACCCTGACTATCACCAACGCCGATGGCAGCACCTCCGAAGTGACCAAGGACATTTATGTCCGTCCCGCCACCAAGCCCGTTGCCGACTTCGACATTGCCGAAGATACCAAGGATGCCGGTGAACTCTTCAGTTTCATCAACCGCTCCACAGGTGCCAATGCCACCTACACTTGGGCTATTCGCGGGGCTCACGATGAGCTTGTCAACAGCACCAATGCCACCGCCGTCTATGACGCCCCTGGCACCTACACTGTAGTCCTGTCGGCCACCAACCCCTCCGGCACCTCCCTCAAGAGCAAAAAGGTAACCGTCAAGGCTGCCGCCCCCACCCCGGGATTCAGCGTCAACCCCAGCGCCATACTCCTTGGCGAGCAGACCTATCTCGTCGACAATAGCCGCGGCAATGCCGACAACTGGTTCTGGACCCTCGACAACGGCAAGCGCGTGTTAGGAGTTAACGGCCAGAACTCGTCCTACACTCCCAAGCATCCCGGTGTCTACGACGTATCCCTCACCACCTCCAACGACGTGGGCAGCAAGTCGCTCACCCAGAAGCGCCGCCTCTACGTTAGCAATGCCGATGCCAAGAACGCACTCAGCTTTGCCGGCGATCAGGCCGTAACATTTATCTGCCCGCTCCAGACTAACTCCAAGACATGGAGCATCGAATGGTGGATGAATCCCCAGCAGTACACCGGCGCAGGCGGCTTTGCCACGGTCAACGACTTCCTCCATATGGGCGGTGAAGCCAACGGAGCCTACAAGATAGTAATCAACGGCTCCACTATGATAAGTCCCTCCAACTTCGTTATCCTCAATCAGTGGCACCACTACGCCATCACCTATAGCCTTGGCACTGTTCGCTTCTATCGCGACGGTGAACTCTTCTCCGAGCCCGAAAACAAACTGACCTACACCAGTGGCAAATGGAACGGAATGATGACCATCAGCGACCCCCTCAACCCTTATAAAGGTCTCATTGACGAAGTGCGCATCTGGAGCAAATCTCTCACTACCTCTGCCATCAAGGCCAATGCCAACGCCCCCATCGCCAACCCCGAGGAAACGTCAGGTCTGGTACTCTACTATGACTTCAACGATGGTCAGGGCAACGTAACCGACCATTCCTTGCAGAAGCACGACGGCGTCCGCTCAGGATTCGGTCCCGATGGCGATGCTTGGCCACTGGCCACTGGAGTCTTCACCCTCGACCTTGAGCCAGCTGACCTCAAGAGCCTCGACGTGACAGACACCTATCTCAAGAACTATGAGCGTCCCTTCCTCTATGACGAGAGCACTATTGTCAACAACTATAACACCAACCGATTCTACGCTCTCCAGGGACCATGGCAGGTGATCGGTTCCACCACAGAAGGCAACACCACCACAGGTGTGCACGTTGACAAGAGCTACTACAGCGACTTCTGTCTCTCCACCACATACTTTGGCTTTGCGTCGGCCATCAACGACCATAGGGCATTCCAGACCGTCACCCTGCCCGCTGGCAAATACCACTTCGTGGCAACCCCCAGCACTGTTTCCGGCACCATGACCAACGTATACCTCGTGGCCACCCTCGGCGATGAACTAAGCACAAACTCTACTCTCGGCTCATCCCTGGCTCACGCCAGCATAGCCAATGCCAGCAGTATTGACTTCGTCCTGGGGCAAGACACCCAGGTGAGCCTCGGCATACTCTACAACCTCAGCTCCTATAGCCGCTGCAACTTCACCAAGTTCACACTCTACCGCCAAGAGCTCGACGTAGCTGAGGCCGACGGCGAGACAAGCATCTACGATGCCATCGCCGATGGCAACGCTCAGACCATCACCTCGCGTGACGGAGGAGTCGTCATCGCCAGCAAGGACAAACAAGAGTTCCGCATCTACACCGTTGACGGTAAGTGCGTATTCAATGAACTCGTGCAAGGCACTCACTTCATCCCCATGCCTGCTGGCATTTACGTAGCCGACGGCCAGAAGATTATAGTAAAGTAGACTTTTCTAACAATTAGCCAATATAAGCATTGGGCAATTAAATCTCCTTGCCGGCCGACGGCTAGGTAATCAAATTGCCAGAAAGTCTTCCTTGACAACAATCCGCCTGTTTCATCGGAAAGCAGGCGGATTGTTTTTTCATATGACAAAGAACACTTCATCGTGTTTTTGCAACCTGCGCATTGCAATCTCCGCTTTTCGGCAAGCAAAAAACACATTCGTCCATTATGACATTCGAACAAAAGAAAAAGATATTCCTAAATTTGAACACAACAATCTATAATCCAGACAATTATTAACAATATAGATATTCTTACAAAAGATGAAAAAACACAAATTTTATCTCCATTTTGCGCTTACAGCAATATGCCTAACGGCTATTAGCATAACGGCGCTAGCTGATGACCCCGTACTCGTTGGAGCATCAGAAATCAAGGCTGGAATGGAACTCTATCTGGAGTGCGGTCCGACCGCCTACAACGGAAAATACATGGTGGCGCATCCCACCAATGCTAATGCAAACGCAGTTATGTGCGATGAGGCGCTGACTGACGTTGGCACCGCAGCCCAATGGGTGTTCGAAAGTGCCGGTGGCTATGATGCCATCTACACTGACAAGCCCCTCTACTACCTTAAAGACGTGACCACTGGCAAATACTATGGTGCTGCATCCTCAACCACCTCAATAAACCAAGGAGACAAGCGTATGGTGGAGGGCACCACGCTAGCCTACACCTTCTGCCTGCTCACTGCCGACGAAATAAAGACCAAGGAAGGCCACAACGTCAATAACTATGGCAATACCAAGGCAGTATTCATTCACCATAGCAACAGCGACGGCACATGGTTCCGCCTTAGCCGATTTGGCGGATATACCCAGGTTTACTATATCAGTTCCACCGTATATCCTACCAATGCCGACTGGTATGCATGGAATGCTTACGCAGCAGAGGAACCCAACAGCAGTAAGGCCGCGGAGGGCATCGCAGCCCTGCAGGCATACTATGATGAGGTTAACGGTTACTACGCCATCATGACAGACCCCACATACGATGACGTAGCATTTACCGCAGCACAGAAGACAGCGCTGGCAGACGCTTTGGCAGCTGCCAAGACAGCGCTCGACGATACTCCCTCTGGTGAAAATTCCTACTACACCGACCTCAAGGCCCAGCTTCAGGCAGTGTATGAGCAGGTGCCCTACGTGGCTGGCGGCAAGAAATATTGGGCCATAAGCGTTAATGACCTTACCAATGGCTCCAAGGTAATCTTTGAGAGAGGTGCGCGCAACACCACCAACTACAAAGACCCTCTCTACATGGTGGCCAACACGGGAGCTACTGGCAACAACGCAGTGCTGACTAATGCCGACAGCAAGAATGCCACTGCAGTATGGCAACTGGAGGCTACCGGCAACTACGACAAGATCTACACCGACAAGCCGACCTACTACCTCAAGGATGTTACCTCAGGCAAGTATTTCGGCACGACCGACCTCACTGGCACGGGCAGCAACAAAAAGGACATGGTTAGCACCACCGCCATGGCTTACCCCTTCAGCTTTCTGAGCATTGAAGATGTAAAAAACAAGCAGGGAATCACCATCAACGACTACGGCAACCCCGATGCTGCGATAATACAATACTCCATTGACTCTGAAAACTGGCTGCGCCCTGTAAGCTTTGGTAGCTACACCTATGTTTACATGTACGACAGCTACAACACCAACACGTCCTATACCACCAACACCATGTGGCCGGCATGGAATGTCTATACTGGCGAGCAAAACCTAAGTATACAAGACGAGCTCACCGACGTGATGGCAGAATATGGCAGCAAGACATTCCCCAACACCGGCAGCGACCCCGGCTGCTTCGACGAGAGCAAGGTGCAGCCCTATACTGAAGCTGTGGCAGCTATTAACGCACTTACCGCCACCAGCACCCGTCAGGAGATACGCACCGCCATCGACAATCTCAAGACTGCCTATGAAACCGTAAACAACCTTGAGGTACTGCCCGTTACCGACGACTACTATTATATCGAGAGTGCATGGAGCTCACTGGCAGGACAAAACTGCCGTGCTTGCGACCCCAACGATGGCACCAATGTCGTGAACCGTAAAAACTACAATGAGCCCGACAAATATGCCATCTGGCAAATTAAGGAAACCACAACGGGACAGTACACCGTGCAGAACTTTGGCAGCGGCCTCTATGTAGGCAATCAGATAGATGCCAACAATGTGACATTGGTAAGCGACGTGCCCACAGCCACCTACCAGAAGTTTACCTACGATGCCGAAGGTCAATTCAAGTGGACAGACAGCGGCACATCTTTTACCTACTACATCAAGACCTACGGCGACAATGCCGTAGGCCGCTACTACAAGCGGGGCACCAGCGATTTCGATGCCTGGTATCTCAAGCGCGTGCCCGCCGAAGTAATAGCTGACATCTTAGGAGCCGACTACACCTATGCCGATGGTGTCATAACCACCGACAGCGAGGTTGACCTCACGATCCTCAAGACCTTCATCGACAGCAAGGAGAAAGTGACAGCCGTTGACCTTACAGCAGCCACCCTACCCACCGGCACCACCGCCGAACAACTTAGCGCCCTGGTGAGCGGCACCAATGCCCTCGTCTATGTCAGCGACGGCAGTCTGCTCGGCACAAACGTTGTAAGCAACGGTTACTGTGAAAATCTGAGCCTCTTGGACAAAACCGACTTTGCCCCCATGGAAGGAAGCCTCGTGGCCGGCAGCGCCACCATCACACGCAAACTCTATGCGGGTCTCAACACCGTGTGCGTGCCGCTTGACCTGAGAGTCCGCAATATTCCCGTGGAGGGCGCCAAGCTCTACACCTTCAGCGGAGTAGACGGCAGCACCATCACCTTCAGCGAGACAACCAGCGTAGCAGCTGGCACTCCCTGCATAGTAGAACTGCCTGCCACCACCGTCACCGCCGACTATCAGCTCACCTTTACCGAAATGATCATGGCAGCCAACACACCCGTAAACACCGACAAGATAATAGGCTCCTACACCAACAAAGACATCGGCGAAGGATTCTACAAGCTAGACCTGGATGACGTCTTTGTAAAGACCACCGCCACGTCCACCATCAAGGCCTTCCGCTTCTATCTCAACCTGGGCGATGCAGCGAGCAGCACCTTCAAGCTCAGCCTCAGCAGCGACGACCCCACGGGAATAGACAGCAACGAGCAGAGAATGGAAAACCGTGGGCAATACACCATCTGCTCCGCCGACGGCACAAAGCGCAGCACTCTACAAAAAGGCCTTAATATAATAAGGTATAACAATGGTACCTCTCAGAAAATCCTTATAAAGTAACTCTCGCCATGAAGAAAAAATATATCACCCCGATGCTGGAGGACGTGCATCTTCACCTTCCCGTGCTGATGCTTGACATATCCAAAGACGACAGCAAGACCGACGACAGCGACTCCGACAAATCCAGGAGTTTCTGGGGTCCAACAATCTTTGACAGCCAAGATAACGACGACAATGATTATTAAAAAGTTTAAATCCTTCAGTAATATGAGAAAATTAATAATATTGCTCGCCTTAATCGTCAATTGTCAATTATCAATTGTCAACGGCCAAACCTGGCATGACGCTAATCAAGGCGGCATCCTGTTCGGCCAAGGCTGGACCTCTGAGATAGGCTCTACCTATCAGCGTTTTCCCGCCAGCGCTCAAAGCAAGGTGCCAAGCGGTGTATGGAACCTGTCGAAGAACACGGCAGGACTCAACGTGCGCTTCACCACCAATGCCAAGACCATCTACGTTAAGTACACTCTCACTGGCAGCGCACTGAGCTACCATAACATGCCTGTTACGCTGCAGAGCGGCGTTGACCTCTATTGGAGACAGCAGGGCGGCCAGTGGCACTGGGTAAGCCAGCAGAAGAAATTCTCCTTCAACGGTCAGAATGCCACATACACCTATTCCGACCTCAGCCCCGCCTCCTCCGACGATGGCAGCGACCCTGAGTATATGCTCTACTTCCCCATGTACAATGGAGTCAGCGCCATGAGCGTAGGCGTGGATCAAGGCTGCACTTTTGAGTACGTGAGCGTACCAGCGGACGACAAGCCCATCGTGGCCTATGGCACCTCCATCTGCCAGGGCTGTTCGGCCAGTCGTCCGGGCATGGCATGGACCAGCATCATTAGCCGTGAGCTGGAGAGCAATGTCATCAACCTAGGCTTCTCCGGTAGCGCATTTATGGAGAGCGGGGTCTTCGATATGCTGGCCGAGCTCAAGCAGGCCAAGCTCTTCATTATCGACGCCATACCCAACATCAAGAGTTCGCCGGGCTCCATAGTCAACAGCACACTCAGCGGAGTAAAGAAACTGCGCGCCGTGAGCGACGCCCCCATCCTGCTGGTAGAGAGCTTCGGCAACTCCGACAAGGTGATGTCGCCCAGCGAGGACAACATCGACTCCAAGGGCAATGCCAAGCTTAAGGAAGCCTTTGAGGAAATAGAATACGAAGGCATTCGCAACGTCTTCTACCTCACCGAGGAGGAGATTGGCGCCACCGAGGATGCCATGATTGAGGGCACCCACCCCAATGACATCGGCATGCGTGAATACGCCGATGCCTATATTGAGAAAATCAACTACATCATAGCTAACCCCGACACCGCTAACGGCGGCGAAGGCCTTCCCATCGACACACTGGTGCGCGAGACACGCCATGAACTTAAGAAATGGCACTTCGGCAGCAATCCCGGCGAGACGCCTGAAACCCTGAAAGTGAAAATCGACCAGCTGCTAACCGCTGCCCAGGAGGCCATTGACAGCCACTCATGCGATGCCCAGTGCGAAGGGCTCATGGCCGACATCCGCTCCACCATGGAGGAGATACGCACCACCCGCAACCCCATGGAGGAAGGCTACTACTATATCGTGAGCGCCTTCGACGGATTCTATGACACCAAGGGCTACGAGATGGCCATGTACACCAAGGGCACTGCCCTCAACTGGGCCAAGCTCGACTCCCTCAGCACCGCCTACGTCTATAAGATAACCGAACAGGCCGACGGCAACTGGGCCATCCAGAACTGCGCCACCGCCACCTATATCAACACAGCTGGCAACGGACAGTCGCTCACCATGAGCAACAAGTTGCTCACCAATCAGGTCATCACTCCTGAAACCGACTGGTCGGCACGCTTCCGCATCTGCAATACGGCCAACAGTCTGCCCTACATACCCAACAGCAACTACTTCGGCTCTGCCGACGGTGCCGACGTGTTCAACATGTCCACATCCAGCTACTCCGCCACTGACCCCACCAGCCAGGCCTACGGATGGTACACCTGGTATCTGCGCGCTGTCACCGACACCGACGTGCTTGACGAGATACTGCGCACCATGAAGACCGAGGAGACCATCGAGCTGGAGGCTGCCATAGCCGAGGCTGAGGAAGTGATAGATATGGCCATGGCGCTACAGGCCGACGAGAACACCAAGCTCATCACCGAGGCCAACGACAACGACCCCGCCCATTGCCAGTTTTCCAGCAATGCTAAGATGCCCGAGAACACCCGCGTCTGGGGATACTACCGCAACCTCCTTGACGGCGACCGCAGCACATTCTTCATCACCATCCACGACCGCACCTATGGCGAGCCCACCGAGCCGCACTATCTGCAAGTGGATCTCCGCGACAATCCCGTCGACGCCTTCATCTTCCGCTACGGACGCAGCAGCAGCTGGCCCACATTCTCATGGAAGGACGTAACAGTGCTAGCCTCCAACGATGGCGAGCAATGGACCGAGATAACCGAACTCTCCGGACTGCCTTCCTCCGACACCTACGATTCGCCCATCATCAAGCTTGGAAAGACCTATCGACACCTGCGCTTCTCCGTCAATGCCACAGAGGGCAACCTGAAAATCGGTGCCGGCCCGGCCTTTGCCATCGGCGAATTTCAGATGTATCCCGTAGTGTCGGCAGATGACGCTCCATTCCTCACCAACACTACAGTAAACATCAAGACAAGAGCACTGCAGACAGCCATGATTGAAGCAGCGCAGATAGTAGAAGCCAACACTGCGACAGCCGACTATATCGCCCTCTTCAGGCGAGTTACAAAGGACGTTGTTGACGCCATCAATGGCGAGACATCCGAGTCAATAGCCCTCGACAGCCTTATCACAGCCGCCGAACAAGCATATCTCCTCGCATATGGCGACGATGCAGTTGCCGACGACAGCCAGAAGCTTGTCACCGAGGCCGACGACAACGACCCGGAGCACTGCCAGTACTTCTGCAACTGCCCCTATCCCAACAATAAGTACGCCAACCTCATCGACGGCAATCTCAACTCCTACTTCTTCTCGCTCCACAACAAGAACCACGGCACCCCGCCCGAAGGCTACCACTTCCTGCAGGTAGACCTCAAGGACAATGCCGCCGACGCCATTGTTTTCCGCTACGGACGAAACCCCAGCTGGCCGACCTTCCCATGGAAGACTGTTGACGTCTACGCAAGCAATGACTCCGTCAACTGGAACTATATAGAGCGCCTCACCGACCTGCCCACAGGCACCGACGTCACCTACTACGACTCCAAAGCCATCATCATGTGGCAGACCTACCGCTACGTCAGGTTTGAAGTAGCAGAGACGGCAAGCAACAGCCCCATCATCGGAGGCGGACCGGCGTTCTGCATAGGTGAATTCCAGGTCTATAGAGCCAAGCCGTCAGACACCGCCCCATACACCACCGTCACAGGCGTAGCCCAAGCCGCCGATGCCCTGTATGCGGCATTGCCACAGGCCAGAGCGAAACGGCAAGATAAGACGGCAACCGCAGACGACGTCAGTCAGATAAGATTATTGCTGGACAATCTGAATAACCTGCTAAACAATTAAAACAATACTAAGCGATGAAAAAACTTATCATACTACTCATCTTAACGGTCAGTGGTCAATGGTCAATGGTCAATGGCCAGACGTGGCATGACGCCAGCGAGGGCGGATTCCACATCTTCGGCCAGGGCTGGCCTCAGCTTTCGCAGAAGAAATTCCAGCGACTGCCCATCACCGAGAAGTCTAAACTCAACAACGTCGCTCTTTGGAACGCCTCCCAGCTCAGTGCAGGTCTCTATGTGCGCTTCCGCACCGACGCCACATCCATCAGCGTTCGCTTCACCCTCACCAAGCAGGCCGTACAGCACTACAACATTTCATCCTTCGGCCAGAGCGGAGTAGACCTATACGCCCGCAGCGACGACGGCAAGACCTTCCACTGGCTGGGCAACCACCTCAACTATGGCTTCGGCACCCCAGCCACCGCCAACTTCCGCAACATCGTGCCGCAGAACATGGAGGGCAACAAAGAGTGCGAATACATGCTCTACATGCCCAACTTCAACGGCGTAAGCAAGCTGGAGGTAGGAGTGAACGAGGGAGCCTCCTTCCAGTACATCGAGGTGCCGGAGGACGATGAGCCCATCGTGGTCTATGGCTCCTCTGCCGTGCAAGGCAGCTCAGCCAGCCGCCCCGGCAACTCATGGGCCAACATGCTGGGCCGCGAGCTTGACGCGCAGATTGTCAACATGGGCTTCGCCGACAACGCCAAGCTGGACGAAGGCATCTTCAAGGTGATGGCCAACCTCAAGCCCCGTGTATTCATCATCGATGCCATGCCCGACATGAAGACCATGCCCCAGCTCATCAAGGAGCGCGTCGTAGCGGGAGTCAAGATCCTGCAGGCCATGACCAACCGCCCAGTGCTGCTGGTGGAGAGCCCCGGAGCCCCGGACCGCCTCATCCGTCCCGGTCAGGACGAGCTTCATACCAAAGCCAACGAGCAGCTCAGGGAAGCCTATGACCAACTCACGCAAGACGGCTACACCAACCTCTTCTATATGACACAGGAAGAGCTAGGCCTCAACGAAGAGGACTTCCTCGACGGCATCAACCCCAGCGATCTGGGCATGAAGCATTACGCCGCCGCATATGCCAAGAAGCTCGCCTACATTGAAGAAAACAAAGATCCCATCATCGATGCCGTAGAGGCTATAGAGGACAAATCTCAAGCCGCTGACCTAAAATCCCAAACAATCTACGACCTCCAAGGCCGCAAGGTTACCGGTACTCAGCTCAGCGAAGGCCTCTACATCATCAACGGCAAAAAGATAGTGATTGAAAAGTAAAAAACACAGCGCTATAGTCTATATTCACACGCCACCGGCCCTACGGCTCACGCGCAAGAAGAATACTATTCAAGGATTTATGCTCAAAGTTCAATACCTGACAATTATCCTGTGCAGCTGCGTGGCAATGTCTTGCAGCAAAGGCGAGGCGCCCGCCGACCCCGAACAGGCCGGGCAGCAGTGGCTGGCCAAGGCACGCACAGCACTTGGCCGCTCCGACTACGCCCTTGCCAAGCAATGCATCGACAGCCTGCGCACCCGCACAGCCGAGGCCTTCGGCGCCCGCGAGGAAGGCATACTGCTGCTTGACTCCATAGAGCTGGCCGAGGCCCGGGTGGAGCTGACAGCCGCCGAGCAGGCAGCCTCACAGCAGGGACTCGACATCTATGCCCGCGATTCGGTGGACACTCAGCTCGACCGCGCACAGACCAAGGTGCGATTCTACGAGAAGAAACTGGAACACGACAGGCAGAAGCCCTGACTCATCCTGAGCAGCAGGCTTCTCCTCAAAGAACCGATATCTTTTCTGCCTTTAATAAAATGGCCGTACTTAGTGCGGCCATTTTATTTTTGCCTACACATTATTAAAATACGAGCGTATGCGTGGAGCATCTGCGCGCACGCGAGGACCGACTGCGCACGCGCTAAACAAGAGCACGTACTCGTGTATTTTTATTGCGTGCTCCCGTAATTTAAGAATGTGAAATTATCAAACTCAAAAATTAAGCTTATTATAAAATCCTTAATTTCGTTATTTGCTTGTAAAAAAATTTGTTAAATCACTATCAAGTCTAACAAATCTATCACTAAAAAGATGTCATACTTCGCTTATAATATTCCTAATTTCGTAGAGATTTTATTTAATCGCGCAGAGGCGTACAGTTTCGGCGCGATTAGATTTGACTTTGGCGCGATTAGATTTCGTTTCGGCGCGATTAGATTTCGTGAGCACGCAAAAAAATTGTGTGAGTATGGGGTTCCGGCGTGCGAGATTGCGATTGAGAGGCGGAAGGACAGAACTTGAGTGCGGGAATTTGCGGTTAGATTATTGTGGATGTCTGGCTATAGTTACCAGGAGGCGCTGTCCCACAAAGGGTCTGGCGCGACAGAAATAAATTGCCTATGGGAGTACGCCACACGGCGAGGCTGACTGTTGCGCAGCATAAAAAAAGAGAAAGAACCACACCTTTTGGCGTGATTCTTTCAATGCACCCTGAGGTACCTAGCAGATTCGAACTGCTGTACACGGTTTTGCAGACCGTTGCCTAGCCACTCGGCCAAGGTACCATTCTTTAATAGCTTGCCGTTGCGGTCTTCAGAGCAAGTCTGAGAGCAAAAGCAGCGGCAATGCCGAAGGCATCGCGAACTGCTCATCGGCTGTCGGCGAAGCCGGTGCCGATATCAAAGAGCAGTGAGAGCAAAAGCAACGGCAAAGGTAGTACTTTTTTGCTTACGCACCAAGAAGATTGCAGTTTTTTTGCTTTGATTGGCCTTGCGAGAGCAAGAAAAGGACTAATTTTGTACCTAAATTAAAAGTACTTACGCCCTATGCCTTCTCCTTTCGCGTGTAATATTGCCCAGAGCATCGAGCGTCATGCCATCATGCCCCCTGCCGCCTTGAAGGACGGCAGCAAGACGCGCGTACTGGTGGCCCTGAGCGGTGGCGCCGACTCTGTAGCTCTACTCAGGGTGATGCTGGAGCTGGGCTACCAGTGTGAGGCTGCTCACTGCAACTTCCACCTGCGTGGGGCGGAGTCGGACCGCGACGAGGGCTTCTGCGCCAACCTTTGCCGCTCCCTTGGCGTGATGCTGCACAGGGTTGACTTCCACACTGCCGACTATGCGCGGGAGCACGGCATCAGCATAGAGATGGCAGCCCGCGAGCAGCGCTACGCCTTCTTCCATCGGCTGAAGGAGGAGGGGGGCTTCGACTGCGTGGCGGTGGCTCACCATCGCGACGACAATGTGGAGACCATCCTGCTCAACACGGTGAGGGGCACGGGCCTCAGAGGTCTGGCCGGCATGCCTCGCCGAAACGGCGATGTGGTGAGGCCTCTGCTCGACGTGAGCCGCCAGCAGATACTTGACTATCTGAACGAACTGGGCCAGGACTTCGTTACCGACAGCAGCAACCTTGTGGCCGACGTTAAGCGCAACGTGGTAAGGCTCAAACTTCTGCCGCTGCTGAGAGAGCTCAATCCCTCGATAGAGGACACATTGCTGAGCAATGCTGACCACGCCCGCGAGGTGCAACACTTTGTTGAGCAGCACACATATATAAATAAGGTAAGGCTGGCCGACGGCAGCATAAGCATAAACCTAACCGACATCAAGGAGCACCTCGCCCTCTATGAACTGCTGCACCCCATGGGGTTCACTCCCGCGCAGATCATCGACATCTGGCAGCGGCGCAACGGCCAGAGCGGCGCAGTGTGGCACAGCGCCACCCACGACCTGCTGCGCGACCGCGACTGCCTCGTCGTGAGAGAGAAAGGAGCATGCGACTCTGAGGAAACGATACAGATAGAGAGCCGCATTGTGGATATCAGCGAGATAAAGGAGATCAGCCGCGACCCGAGCGTTGCCATGCTCGATGCCGACAAGGTTGGCAACAGGATGGAGGTGCGCCATGTGAGAGAGGGTGACTGGTTTGTGCCCTACGGCATGAAGGGGCGCAAGCTGGTGAGCCGCTACATGGTAGACTGCAAGATGAGCGCCTTCCAGAAAGAGCGCCAGCTGGTAGTGACCAACGGCAAGGACATCGTGTGGCTGGTTGGGCAGCGGCCGGACGACAGATTTAAGATTGTGGAGGGCCAGACGACAAGAGTGCTTTGCCTGAGATGCCATCTCCCGTGCTTCCAGAGGAAGGAGAATACGGGAAGTTAAGGAAAAGTTAGGAAAATTGAAGAATTGAAGAATGGAAAAATGGAAGTCGCCTCCGGACTTGGCTAAACCTCAAATCTCAAAAGGAAAGTTGAAGAATTGAAAAATGGAAGTTGCCTCCGGACTTGGCTAAATCTCAAACCTCAAATCTCAAATTTAAAGCTATGATAATTCCCTCTCTTTGACAGAATATTTGTAAATTTGCAAACAAAACATACACAACTACTATGAAGAAAACACTTTTTATCCTTCTATCGATGGCCATCGGCACCGCCATGAGCCACGCACAGGAAATAAGCGACATCACGTTTGACAACGGCCGCTTGACACTAACCGACGACATCTGCTGCGGCTTCAGCCTCAGTCCCGACAAGACGCCCAAGGCGCCGAAGGCTCCCCAAGCCACCAAGGATGACAAGAAAAAAGGTGGCGTTGCTGCAACCAAGGCCGGAGTGCCCAAGTCGCCTATCTTCAACGACAAAGCCGCCATGCTGCCCGCCACAAAGGACGAGGACAACTGGTTTGTCGAGGTGCCCGACAGCATACTGGGCCGTATGCTGCTTACCGTGACGCGCTTCACCTCCACTCCCGCAGGACTGGAAATCTACGGAGGTGAGCAACTGCGTCAGCAGACAGTTTATTTCGAGAAGACTTTCGCCAGTGGCAAAGACGCACTGCTGCTACGCCAGAATCGCATGTACATACACGCCGACACCATCGACGCCATATCTAAGGCCGTGAATGTCAGCAGCAGCGATCCTATCCTCGGCATATTCAAGATAGAAGAGACCAAGGACCATAAATATAAAATCAACATCTCATCACTGCTACTGCAGAACGATGCCTTCAGCCTTGCCAACTATCACAAGACGGAGCTGCGCATCACGATGCAGAATCCCGGCGCCAGCTATGTGGAGAGCATCCACTCCTATCCCATCAACACGGAGATACGTGTAGTACGCACCTTCAACACCAGCAACGGTGGCACCTACACCTTCGGCATGAACACCTCGTTTGTGCTGCTACCCAAGGAGCCTATGCGCCAGCGTATCTTCGATCCCCGTGTGGGTTTCTTCATCGACGGTTATGATCTTTACTCCGATGCCCAGCAGTCAGTGGAGGAGCGCTATTTCATTACACGCCGCCGCCTTGAGCCCAAGAACGAAGAAGACGCTGCCAAGCAGCGCAATGGCGAACTGATAGAGCCCAAGAAGCAGATTGTCTATTACATCGATCCCGGCACGCCCAAGCAGTGGAGGCCCTACCTGATTCAGGGTGTCAACGACTGGAATGTCGCCTTTGAGCAAGCCGGTTGGAAGAATGCCATCACCGCCAAAGAGTGGCCCGAGAACGACTCCACCATGTCGATGGAGGATGCCCGCTATTCTTTCATTATGTATCTTGCTTCCGACATTGCCAACGCCTACGGCCCCAATGTTCACGACCCACGTTCAGGCGAGATAATGGAAAGTCACGTGGGCTGGTATCATAATGTGATGAAGCTCGTGCACGACTGGTATCAGGTACAGTGCTCCGCCATTGACCCCGAAGCCCGCAAGGCTAAGTTCAGCGACGAGCTGATGGGCGAGCTGATACGCTTTGTCTCTTCCCATGAGATAGGCCACACTCTCGGTCTGAGGCATAACTTCGGCTCGTCAAGCACAGTGCCCGTGGATAGCCTGCGCTCCAACAGCTTCCTTGAGAAGTGGGGCCACACCCCGTCGATTATGGACTACGCTCGCTTCAACTACGTGGCACAGCCCGGCGACGGAGTGGAAATAAAGAATCTCTTCCCCCGCATCAATGACTACGACAAGTGGGCCATCGAGTGGGGCTACAAGACCATCTTCGATGCCACATCCGCTGAAGATGAGCAGTATGTGCTCAAGCAGGAAGTCAGCCGCCGCCTGGATGGCAATAATCGCCTGTGGTGGGGTGACGGCGAGAGAGGAGTCAACGACCCGCGCTGCCAGACAGAAGACCTAAGCAACGATGCCATCAAGGCCAGCGAGTTGGGCATTGAAAACCTCAAGCGCATCCTTCCACAACTGGCTAGCTGGAACTACTGGGAGACAGATGTGACAAGCGACAAGGTACGCACAATGTACGGCCAGGTGGTAAATCAGTACTATCGCTACATGCTCCACGTAGCCAACAACCTTATCGGTGTGTACAACACTACCTCAGCGCCCGAACAGAACACAAAGATGCTGCAGATTCCGCCAGTGGAGAAAGCCAAGGCTGTGGTGCCATTCCTCAAGGCACAACTCTTTGAGAAGCCCGAATGGCTCGTCAACGTGCCCTATGCTGACCGCATCTTCGCCAATCCTGACGACCAGCTACAGAGCGTTGCCAATCGTATACTGCCTTCACTCATAAGCACCTACCGCATAGGCCAGCTCAACCCCAACTATGGTGCCGCCAACTATCTCAGCGACCTGAAGAACGCCATCTTTAAGGACTTCAACACCAGCAAGCCCGTAGACAGCTACGACCGCTTCCTGCAGCGCACCTTTGTCAACACACTTTGCAGCGAATATACCAGTATGCGCAACTCCACCGCTAACGATGCTCTCGCCGCAGTGCTGATGACTCTCAAGGATCTTGACCGCCGTCTGAAGAACGTGAGCAACCCCGACCCCGTAAGCGAGGCACACTACGCTATGCTTAGCGACAAGCTTCAGCGCGCACTGATAATCAAGTAATTCACACTCTTACAAAATATTACCACCATGTTTGGAAGAATTGGCATCTGGCAGATTGTCCTGATTGTAATTGTCGTGCTGCTACTGTTTGGCGGCAAGAAGATTCCCGAGCTGATGAAAGGGCTCGGCAAGGGAGTGCGCAGCTTTAAGGAGGGCATGAACGGCGAAGAATCCGACAAAGCCTCCGAAAAGAGCAGCCAGAATACCGACACCGACGAAAAGAACGCCAAATGACATTCTGGGAGCACCTCAATGAGTTGCGCTCCTGCATCATCCGCATTGCTGCGGTTGTGATGGGACTGGCTGTGGTTGCATTCTGCCTTAAAGACTGGCTATTTGCCATAGTGCTGGCTCCCAGCCACGGCGATTTCCTTACCTACAGGCTGACAGGTGTGCCGATGAGCGATCTGCAGCTTATCAACACGGGGCTGACCACTCAGTTTAGCCTGCACATGGCAGCAGCCCTTGGTGCCGGCGTAGTGGTCGGCTCGCCTTGGGTGCTGAAGGAATTGTTTGGATTTGTGCGCCCCGCGCTTTACGCCAAGGAGCAGCGCTATGCGCTCCGCATCACGCTGGCGGCCTACGGAATGTTTGTAATTGGCGTGCTAGTCAGCTACTTCATCGTTTTTCCGATGATGGTGCATTTCTTCGGCAGCTATCAAGTGAGCACCGAAGTTCCCAACCTTATCTCAATAGAATCCTATATGGATTCGCTCATGTCCACGACCCTTGTAATGGGCCTGATGTTTGAGTTGCCCATGATGTGCTGGATGCTGGGCAGATTCGGACTCATCAGCGCTGCATGGATGCGCCGCTACCGACGCCATGCCCTGGTAGGCATTATGATAGTTGCCGCCATCATCACACCGCCCGACGTGATGAGCATGTGTCTGGTGGTGCTGCCCATATACCTACTCTATGAGCTGAGCATCAGGATAGTTAGGAATTAAACTCTAAAAAAAGATTAGACATCTATGCTAAGAACCATTAGAATTGCGCTGGCGCTGGTGATGATTACAGGCATCACCCTGCTGTTTCTCGACTTCACCGGCACGCTTCATATCTGGCTTGGATGGATGGCCAAGGTACAATTGCTGCCTGCAGTGATGGCCCTCAACCTGATAGTCATAGGCGCACTGGTGTTGCTCACTCTGATATTCGGCCGCATCTACTGCTCTGTCATCTGTCCCCTGGGAGTAATGCAGGACATCATTGCGTGGTTTCACCGCAAGACTAGCAAGAAACACAGATACCAACTGACTAAGGCCCATACTTGGTTGCGCTACAGTGTGCTGGTCCTGTTTGTCGTCAGTCTGGTGGCAGGCGTAGCTGCCATAGTGGTACTGCTGGCGCCGTATAGCAGCTACGGACGTATGGTCTCCACCATGCTGCAGCCGCTCTATATTCTGGTAAACAACGGTCTGGCCTCCATAGCCGAGCATTTCGACAGCTACTCCTTCTATTCCGTCGATACTTGGTTGCGCTCATTGCCCGCCCTACTGATAGGCGCAGCCTCGTTCGCGGTAATCTTCTACATGGCATGGACACGTGGCCGTCTCTATTGCAACAGCATCTGCCCTGTAGGCACTGTGCTAGGTTTCCTGTCGCGCTTCTCGCTACTGAAGATTCGCTTCCGCCAGGACAAATGCATCGATTGCGGACTCTGCGCCAAAAACTGCAAGTCACAATGCCTTGACTTTAAGAATCACAAGGTTGACTACAGCCGCTGTGTTAGCTGCGGCACATGCCTCACCAAATGCAAGAAGGCAGCCCTGGTCTATGGGCTGGCCTCTACCAACAAATCCCCTAAAGCCCCCGAGCCCACTGTCGCCGTTGACCAAGGCAAGCGTGCTTTTCTCATTGGCGGCGCCATGGCCGCTGGCACCGCCCTGATGGCTCAGGAGAAAAAGAAGGTGGACGGCGGCCTTGCCGTGATAGAAGATAAAGCCATCCCCACACGCAGCACGCCGCTGGTGCCACCCGGCGCAAAGAGTCTGCGGCATTTCGGGCAGCACTGCACCGCCTGTCAACTGTGTGTGACCGAATGTCCTAACCAGGTGCTCCGCCCCTCCACCAGTCTCGAGCGTCTCATGCAACCTGAGATGAGCTACGAGCGCGGTTTCTGCCGACCCGAGTGCACGCGATGCTCCCAAGTGTGCCCTGCCGGAGCCATAGAGCCCATAGAGCGCGCCGACAAGGCAGCCATTCAGATCGGCCATGCCGTGTGGATTAAGGATAATTGCGTGGTGCTGACCGACCATGTCAACTGCGGCAACTGCGCCCGCCACTGCCCCTCTGGAGCCATCAGCATGGAGCCCGTAGAATCGCTATGGGATGGCAAAAGCGACAATATCCCCGTGGTGCCCATAGTAAACACTGAACGGTGCATCGGCTGCGGAGCCTGCGAGAATGTATGCCCGTCACGCCCATTCTCCGCCATATATGTGGAAGGCCATGAGCAGCACCATGAGATATAAATCCCATAGCAATCCCCCAAGAAACTATTGGACTATAGAACAGAACAGTACACACGCCATGAAAGAACAGAAACACAATATATCCCGCCGCTCATTTCTCAAGAAGATGGGAGCCGGAGTGGTGGCTACCTCGGCAGTAATGACAGCCTGCAAACAATCGGTCAGCAATCCCACGACAACCATCGTTACGCAAGAACCACCCAAAGGAAAGATGACCATGCGCACCCTGGGCGACAAGCAGGTTTCGCTGCTGGGCTACGGCATGATGCGACTGCCCACCACCGACGGTACTGCCGCACGTGAAAGTGAGGCACCCATCGACCAGGAGCAGGTTAACCGCCTTGTGGACTATGCCATTGACCACGGCCTAAATTTGTTTGACACCTCTCCTGCCTACTGCAAGGGCGACTCTGAGCGCGTAACCGGCATAGCCCTCAGCCGCCATCCGCGAAACAGCTTCCTCGTGAGCACTAAGCTCTCCAACTTCGCCCCCGAGACCTGGGGGCTGAAAGAGTCGAAAGAGATGTTTGAAAATTCGCTAAAGCAACTACAAATAGACTATGTTGACATACTCCTGCTACACGGCATCGGCATGCCCGACGATAATGGTGATGCCCTCGCCGCCTTCAACGGCCGATTCATGGACAACAAGCTGCTAGACTGGCTGGTGGAACAGCGTGCCGCCGGACGTATAAGTAACCTGGGATTCTCCTACCATGGCGACATCAAAATATTCGATATGCTCCTGCAGTGGCATGACGAAGGACACTACCACTGGGACATCGTGCTCATTGAACTCAATTACCTTGACTGGCACTATGCCAATGAAATCAACGAGCGCAACACAGATGCCGAATACCTGTACGATGAACTGCACAAGCGCAATATCCCCGCTCTTATAATGGAGCCTTTGTTGGGCGGCCGCCTCAGCAATGTGCCACAATCCGTGGCAGTGGAACTCAAGCGGAAGGATCCTAACAGGAGCGTGGCCTCATGGGCATTCCGCTATGCCGGCACCCGAGAGGGAGTGGCTAGCGTGCTGAGCGGCATGACCTATATGGAACATCTCAAGGACAACCTACTCTCCTACTGTCCGCTGGAACCCCTTAACGAAGAGGATATGGAGTTTCTCCATACCAACATAGCAGAGGAGATAGTGGGATTTGAAACTATCCCCTGCAACGACTGCAAATATTGCATGCCATGCCCCTACGGCATCAACATTCCCGCCGTATTTGTTCACTACAACAAATGCAAGAACGAGGGACGCCTGCCTATGCCAGGCAGCGAGGACTATGCCCAGCTGCGTCGCGAATTTCTTATTGGCTACGACCGCAGCGTGCCGCGCCTGAGACAAGCGAATCACTGCATTGGGTGTGGTCGGTGTGTAAGTCATTGCCCGCAAAGCATCAATATCCCGCAAGAGATGACAAAGATAGACAAATACGTAGAGCAACTCAAACAAAGCGAATAACCTCTTATCATGAAAAAAGCCCTGCTTTCCCTTCTCCTGACAATCACGCTGCAAACATGGGCTCAGGATAGCATTGAGATTGTCAACATCGAGAATGCTGCCGTACAAGCCTACATGGCTGACAGCACTTATTACTATAATGACGACTGCGACCTGACTGTCATCACCAACTACACCAACCGCGACCTCTACGGTGAAAGACTGGACCGTCCCGCAGGCAAAACTATAAATTGGACGCCAACAACTGCACCCGAAAACATTTCAGAGATTCGCATCACCCTTAGCGAGCATAGCGATTACACCGACTCGCTTACCCATTTCCCCACATCCAAGAAAGCCTCATCTTACCTGATAACCAATCTCTTGCCTAATCGCATATACTATTATAAGGCAGAGGAAATCCACTCCGACAGCACCATAGCCCTACTTGACCAAGGCAAATTCCGCACCGTGGGACAAGTGCGCATGATTCGCATGGCAGGCTCCAACAATGTGCGCGACATAGGCGGCTGGCCCACCAGTTTCGGCGTGCCTATCAAATATGGTATACTCTTCCGCAGCGCCCATCTAGACGACGTAACAGAGGAAGGTTACCATGATTTTGTCGAAAACCTTAATGTTACTGCTGAGTTAGACCTTCGCGGGCTCTTCCGCAGGGAGCCCCACCTCAAGTCCTCTCGTATGGGTGACAAAATCGACTTTACACGTATTGTAGCCGATAGCTATGCCCTCTCTTCCAATCGCTTTATCTATGCCCAGGCCCTCAACTGGATTATCAGCCGCCTGCGTGAAGGCAAGCATATAGACTGGCACTGCGGAGTGGGCTGCGATCGCTGCGGCACACTGAGTTTCCTTATTGAAGGTGTGCTTGGCATGAGTGAGGTTGATCTCTGCCGCGACTATGAACTATCAAGCCTTAAGGGGCACAAACGCTATCGCGGCCACGTGGGATTCCGCAAACTGCTACCGTGGATGAAAAGCCACTGGCCAGACACAGACCTGACACAATGTTTCTACAACTATTGGGTAGAGAGTGGTGTCAGTGAATCCGACATCAAATTTCTGCGTGATGTGATGCTCGACAAATAAAAGTTTTCTTCCCCCATATTGTTTGATACAAAAGATTCTCATACTCCCCACCGCAGCACGGCATACGGGGCGTATGAGAATCTTTTTCAAATACTCATCCTTCCTTTCTGCAAAAAAAAAGGAAGGCCCTTTTTTAGTATCCCAAATCGCTGAAGTACTTTTTGTTTTCCTCTTCAGTTATTGACAAAAACTGGCGCAAGTCCTTGAGCATCATCTTATTCTTCACGGAGAATCTTTCACGGAATTTGACTATGTTTTTCTCCCACGTATTGTAGCTCAGCTGCGGCCAGCGCTCGCAATTACGCTTCATCTCGGGACGAATGGTCTTCACCAGGGCATCAAAAACGGCTATGGTATTTTTTACAGTAAATGTATTATGCAAATGATGCGACAACCGCTCCATAAACAACTGACGAAATTCGCTGTTTGCCAATAGCCGACTTATCATCCTATTGTGGACACCCACACTTGCCTCTCCGCCAGTGGCACTGGCAGAAAGATAAAATGATGCCGTAGGCTTGTCGCCCACCCATGTGGCATCAAGGTCGTAGAAAACAAAGTGCCACTTCTTATCACTACCTTCGTCGGTGGAGCGAACATAGCGAATATTGCCCACATCACTATTGCCAGAGTAAATCTCGCCAATCTTAAAATCTATCAGTCCCAGCAAGTCCACTCTCTCCTTGACATAATCATAATTATCCTTGTCGGCCATACTCTGGCTAGTGATGAAATTCATCAGGCGATTATATTCCTTGTTATTACCTTCCTCCGGATAGCCCACCGACATGAGTATCGTTATGGAATCATTGCTCACACCAAGCCGCCGAGCAACAAAATCGCGATCAATCTTGTCACGCAGGTAGTAAAGACCGAAGTATTCCGCATTGACATATAATGCTATAGGGCGGTAAGGCTGCGTAAGCAACGTGGGACTCTGCGCTGCCATCAAACTAGTAAAGAACTCATCGCGCACCATACAGCGGTTGTAGTCTTGCGAACCCGAACGCAATACCAGATCGCTGAGAGTTACAGGTTCCCCTTGGTCAAAGAAGTCATAGGTTACCTCTTTGGCACCATACGTATTCTTAAACTTAAGGCAGAAAGATTTCTTGGCCTCGAATCTTGAAAATCCGCCAAATATTTTAATGCCACAGTCGGTGCTGAAACCCTCACCTCCATCAAAAAACTCCACATGAGCATTCCTAGTCCATGGTTTCCAATAGTTTGCTCCCAAATGGGGCCACTCTGGCGAATAACCAGGTCCCTGAGCATAAATACCGCGATTATAGTCGTAGAGGTCAGCACTGTTCATCGACACGCATAGCACCGGCAGGCTGTGCTTCTCGTTTATCAGATAGCTAGCCGTCATGATACTGCTGTTCAGGGTGGCGGAGTCGCCCTCAGCATAGGCTCGAACCACGGTGCTCTTGGTGATAACCAGCGAATCCTTCCATACCGGCGAACTAGCAGTAGGTTCACTGCCGTCAAGGGTATAATGAACCCTGCGCTCACATGTGTCAAGGTGAAGCACCAGCTTTTTTACCTTATTATATATACCGGCCTTCCTGTCCAGCCGCGGCTGCTCGGCAATAAAACGGTGGGGGCCAATATTTTCCGCACCGCGTGAAGGCGAGGCGAAGAAAAAGAAACCCTTGCGACCTTTGGCGCGGCCTATCGATGTTCCTCTAATGGTAGGCTTAGCACACACTCCGTCCACAAAACGCCCATCCTTGGTCAGCATCACCGTCTCGGAATTGCCCAAAGTGAAGGTTGCGTGGAGAGGGTTGAATCTGTTAGCTTTGCGTCCGGCAGTCTGTATCAACACACTCTGACCAGCAGCCAGCGTCTTATCCGGCAGTTGCCACTCCTTACCTTTCTTGCTGCTGAGAGTGTACTGCGAAATGTCAACAGCCGTATCACCAACATTCTTGAGTTCTACCCAATTGGTATAATTTTTATCTGCGCGGCTCATCACTTCCCAAATCAACAAAGGATCCTTGCGCTGACTGTCAATCAGCACATTATATTTCTCATAACCCTCCTTCGTATTGTCGAAGCCGGGACTCTGCATATACGTCTTTTCATAAGAGCCATCCTCGCGGCGACTGTACGATTGGTCAGCAGCCATATCAGTATATTCTACCTGATCAACAACATCACCATCACACAACAGACGAAGGAATCCACCTTTCTTGCTCACCTTAAGTTTTGCATTGAGCATATCAGTCTTGCCCTTACTACCTTTTTTTGTCAGATATATAAGCAAGCTACCGCCGCCTGCAATGGCCGTGTCGGGCAAGACCCACTCTCTGTCGGCAGCAGAGTCAGCATCCCTGGCCACGGCCAGCGCATAATCCTTAAGTTCTACCCGTAAGGAAGAAAGATTCTTCAGTTCTACCCAGTCGTGTGTCTTGCCATCAGGTGCCAGCAAGCCGGTGCGGTTAGACAGCATTAGTTCATTGATTACCACCGAGTCACTGCCTCGCACAAGACCAATGATGCCACTCTCACCTGTACATCCTGATAACAACGCGACAATCACTGCCAGCAAAGCTACAAACATCAAACACTTGGACTTCACGACCTAACTACTTTTTATTTTGTCCGCGAAGTTACCACTTTCTTTGCATATCGGCATTTCCTTCCTACCTTTTTATTCGCCTATTTAACTTTTTCAAGCCCCAAGAACTATATTATAGAGAATCTATATATCTCTTTGCCCCTGGAGCCAACCACTAGGTAATTACCCACCACCACAGGTGAAGACTCGAAATTGTTGACCATATGCTCCGTGAAAATAATGCGTCCTGTCTTGCCCTCTATAAGATAGGCATTACCTGAGGAATCGCCCGTAAAGATAAAAGTCTGTCCCTGCTCATTAAGAAACGCCACTGGGCTCGACCAGGCAAAAGCCTTAAGAGCAGTGCGATAGACAATCTCACCAGTCTTCTTGGAAAATGCCGTAAACTCAGCATTGCTGCTATTGTCACGCTGACAGATATTTGCAAACAGCAGGTCTCTACAGTCGCCCTTACCAGGCAGCGGCGTGCAGTAAAGACCGCCGTCGAAATGCTTACCACCCAGATTGAGCTTGCGACAGGCAATCTTCTGCTCCCATACGGGCTGACCTGTAATACCATTGAGTTTTACCATGTGGCAGATGCCTCGGTCGCCCTGTTTGTCAACCTCACAGCCTCCGTAGAGATATGGCACTCCTTCTTCCTCCTCGCATACCAGGCTGCCATCAATATCATCATGGTTATCGTAGTGCCACACAGGCCTCAAACTGTTGAGGTTGATACAAATAATATTACCATGGTTGTCGCCAAAGTAGCCATAGTTGCGGTAAACACAAAGGCTATTCTCCACACCTGGGGCAGCACCGCGGCAGCGGTAGCGCAAGGCAGAGTGAAGTGTGATGGTAGAATCACCCACCTTATATTTATATATGGTACCATTCTCGCCTGGCCAGAACAGGTATCCTCCTACCACCACTGGCGAAGAATCAAAGGCTCCCCATCCGCGTCCCGCCTTACGATCGGCACCGGAGAAGAATGTGCATCTATGTTTCCTGAGGTCAAAGACCAGCTGGCTCATAGGCGGTACCTTGGGTATCCCGTGTCCCACAAAGAGCA
>CADAZW010000004.1 GCA_902792555.1 uncultured Bacteroidales bacterium
TTCAGCCGGTGGGCGGCGAATTTGCCGGACTGTCCCGGCGCCCTGCGGTGCTGGTCATTCCCGGCGGCGGCTACCATTTCTGCTCAGACCGGGAAGCCGATCCCGTGGCCTTTCCCTATCTGAAGGCGGGCTACCACGCTTTTATCCTGCGCTATTCCCTGAACGGGCAGGCAGTCTGGCCCAACCCGCTCCTCGATTACGAGCAGGCCATGGAGCTGATAGACAAGAAGGCCGAGAACGAGAAGAAGCGACTGGTGCGCAGCCTGGACGGCGGCATCGACGTGATGAACGGACGCTACGGCCCCTACCTGACCTACAACGAGAAGAACTATCGCCTGCCTAAGGCCCTGGCTGCCAATCTGGACGCCCTGACCGAGGAGCAGTGCCGCGAAGTGATTGAGAAGGCCGACCAGCGCGCCGAGAAAGGACGAGGAAAACGCAAAGGGAAGAACTAAACCCACAACCACGCATACACACACACCCTGACCGCTATGCAGAACATCATCCTACTCGGCTACATGGGCGCTGGCAAGACCTCGGTGGGCAAGGCCCTGGCCCGCAGGCTCGGGCTTAGCTTCTACGACCTCGACTTCTTCATAGAGGAGCGCTTTCGCCGCAAGGTGGCCGACATCTTTGCCGAGCGGGGCGAAGAGGGATTCCGCAAGATAGAATATAATATGCTGCACGAGGTGGCCGAGTTTGAGGACATCGTGTTGGCGCTGGGCGGCGGCACTCCATGCTTCTTCGACAACATGGACTATGTCAACCAGAAAGGCATTACGGTGTTTATGAACGCCTCGCCTGAGATAATAGTGAAGCACCTGAAAATAAGCCACAATGTGCGCCCCCTGCTACAGCAGAAGCAGGGACAGGAGCTGCTGGACCATATTGCCCACCACATGGCAGAGCGCATGGACTACTACCGCAAGGCGCAATATGAAATCAACGTGGACACCCTGGACTCCTTTGAGAAAATAGACCAGCTGGTGGACCATATCCTGGAGCTCACGGGAGCTGCAGAAGAGAAGTGAAATAAAGTGAAACCCACAAACACCGAGAAAGAAGGACATGGCTAAATGGCGAATTGAAGACTCTGAGGAACTCTACAACATCGGAGGCTGGGGAGTGAACTTCTTCGGCATCAACAAGAAGGGCAACGTATTTGTCACCCCCTGCAAAAACGATGTGCAGATAGACCTGAAGGAACTCGTTGACGACCTGGTGGCCCACCGCACAAAGCCGCCTATGCTGCTGCGCTTTCCCGACATACTGGACAGCCGCATACAGAAGACAGCCAGCTGCTTTGAGAAGGCTGCCCGCGAGTATAAGTTCAAAGGCGAGAGCTTTATCATCTTCCCGATAAAGGTTAACCAGATGCGCCCCGTGGTAGAAGAAATCATCAGCCACGGCAAGCGCTACAACCTGGGATTGGAGGCTGGCTCGAAGCCCGAGCTGCACGCCGTGCTCGCCGCCAACATGGACAGCGACAGCCTGATTATCTGCAACGGCCATAAGGACCGCTCCTTCATCGAGCTGGCCCTGCTGGCGCAGAAGATGGGCAAGCGCATATTCCTGGTGGCAGAGAAATTTGAGGAGCTGGAGACCATAGTGGCCACCGCCGGCAACCTCAACCTGCGGCCCCAGATAGGCATACGCGTCAAGCTGGCCTCATCGGGAGCAGGCAAATGGGAGGAGAGCGGCGGCGACGCCAGCAAGTTCGGCCTTGACTCCAGCGACCTGCTGAGGGCGCTGGAATACCTGAGGGAGCACCAGATGGAGGACTGCCTCAAGCTGATGCATTTCCACATAGGCAGCCAGATAACCAAGATCCGCCGCATACAGTTTGCCCTGACGGAGGCAGCGCAGTTCTATGTGCAGCTGCACAAGATGGGCTTCAACATTGAATTCGTGGACTGCGGCGGCGGACTGGGCGTGGACTACGACGGCACCCGCTCATCCAACAGCGAAAGCTCGGTCAACTACTCTATACAGGAGTATATCAACGACTGCGTCTATACCTTCGTGGAGGCCAGCGACCGCAACCAGATACCCCACCCCAACCTCATCTCCGAGGGCGGACGCTCGCTCTCAGCCCACCACTCGGTGCTCATACTGGAGGCCTTTGAGTCAACTCACCAGCCTTCGATGAACGAAGAGTGGGAAGCCCAGCCCGACGACCATAAGCTGGTGCGCGACCTCAGCGAGATATGGGACAAGGTGTCGGCACGCTCGATGCTGGAAGACTGGCACGACGCTGAGCAGATACGCGAGGAGGGCCTCGACCTCTTCCGCCACGGACTGATAGACCTCAAGACACGCGCCCAGATAGAGAGCGTCTACTGGAGCATCACCCGCGAGGTGAACGCCATAGCCCACACACAGAAGCACATGCCTGACGAGCTGCGCAAGCTCGACAAGCTGCTGGCTGACAAATACTTCTGCAACTTCTCTCTCTTCCAGTCGATGCCCGACTCATGGGCCATCGACCAGTTCTTCCCCATCATGCCCATCCACAGGCTCAATGAGAAACCCGACCACAACGGCACGCTGCAGGACATCACCTGCGACAGCGACGGCAAGATAGAGACCTTTGTGCAATATGGGCGCCAGACAAACTACCTGCCGCTGCACGGCCTGAAGGCCGGCGAGCCCTACTACATAGGAGTATTCCTGGTGGGAGCCTACCAAGAGATACTGGGCAATATGCACAACCTGTTTGGCGACACCAATGCCGTACACGTGAGCGTAGGCGAGGATGGCAGCTACACCGTGGACCAGATAATCGACGGCGAGACAGTGGCCGACGTGCTGGACTATGTGCAGTATGACCCCAAGCAGCTGGTGCGCCGGCTGGAGACATGGGTGGACAAGGCCATTGCCCAAGAGCGCATCACCCCACGCGAGGGACAGGACTTCATTGCCAACTTCCAGCGCGGACTCTACGGATATACCTACCTGGAGAACTGAAGGGGCTGATGCCTATACATTAATTATTCTCATACATCAAGCATGCCAGACAAACTGACGATAGTAAAGGTGGGCGGAGCAATCGTGGAAGAACCGCTGTCGCTGAGCAGGCTGCTGAACACCTTTGCCCAGATCGGCGGCAAGCGAATCCTGATACACGGCGGCGGACGTACCGCCACCCAGGTGGCCGCTGCCATGGGAATAGAGACGCATATGATCAACGGCCGCCGCGTAACTGACGAGGATATGCTGCGCATTGTCACCATGGTCTATGGCGGCCTGGTCAACAAGACCATTGTGGCTCATCTCAACACTTTGGGCATCAAGGCCCTGGGGCTCACCGGCGCCGACCTTAGCGTGATACGCAGCCATCGCCGTCCGCCACTGCCCGACGGCACCGACTATGGTCTGGTGGGCGACGTGGACAGCGTAGACAGCTGCGCACTCAGCACCCTCCTCGAGGCTGACATAGTGCCCGTGGTGGCACCCCTCACCCTCGGCAACGGCGGACAGCTGCTCAACACCAATGCCGACACCATTGCCGCCTCCGTGGCCATGGGCATGGCAGCTGACTATGAAGTGACGCTGGTATATTGCTTTGAGAAGAAGGGGGTGCTGCTCAATGCCGACGATGACGACAGCGTCATCCCCCACATCGACAGTCAAAGCTATGAACAACTCAAGGCCGACGGCATAGTGAGCGGCGGCATGCTGCCTAAGCTCGACAATAGCTTCAGCGCACTCCGCGCCGGAGTGAAGCGAGTGGTGATTACCCGCGCCGACCAGATAGCCGACCTATCGCAATCGACAACAATAGTTCTTTAATATTAAAAACCATATTCCAACATGAAGAAAACCCTCTCCCTCGTCTTGGTGCTGACGGTAGCCCTTTCATCGTTTGCCGTTCAGCCCGAGAAAGTCAAGCCCGTCAAGAACATCATCCTCATGATTACCGACGGCACCTCCATCAGCACCGTTAGCGCAGCACGCTGGCTGCAGGTCTATCGCGACCCCGCCAACACCCGCCTAAACATCGACCCCTGGCTCTGCGCCTATGTGCGCACCTGCAATAGCGATGCACCCATCGGCGACTCTGCCCCCACCACCTCATGCTACGTGACCGGCCATCTCAGCCGCTCGGCCTACGTGAGCACATTCCCTCCCTACAAGGGACAGGACAACATCGAGCCCGTTGACTCCACCCGAGCCTACGCCCCGATGGCCAGCATACTGGAGGCCGGCCGCCAGCTGCAGGGCAAAGC
The DNA here is from genome assembly GCA_902792555.1 of uncultured Bacteroidales bacterium. GTDB lineage: Bacteria > Bacteroidota > Bacteroidia > Bacteroidales > Bacteroidaceae > UBA6382. The sequence continues at coordinate 4,230 of CADAZW010000004.1, forward strand.
CCTCGGCATGGTCTTCACCTGCCAGTTCTGCCACGCCACCCCCGCCGACTGCTCTGCCCACTACTATAACCGCAACGCATCGCAGCTGCTGGCCGACCAGGCCGTGCACAACGGCTTCGACGTGATCATTGGCGGCGGCAACCGCTACCTCACCGACGCCGGCGAAGCCTATCTCCGCCAGAACGGCACCAGCGTCTATCGCAACGACCTCCAGGCCATGCGCGCCGACAAGGGCAACAAGATGTGGGCTCTCTTCGGCGATGTCGATATGGACTATGACCTCGACCGCAACCCCCAAGAGCAACCCTCGCTGGCCGAAATGACCGAGACTGCCCTGAGCAAGCTCAGCAAGGATAAGGACGGATTCTTCCTCATGGTGGAAGGCTCCAAGGTTGACTGGGCAGCTCACGACAACGACCCTGCCGCCCTGCCCAACGAATTCCTGGCCTTCGACAAGGCCTGCGGCGTAGCCCTCGACTTTGCCCGCCGCAATGGCAATACCGCCGTTATCATCGTGCCCGACCACGGCAACAGCGGATTCAGCATCGGCCGACGCGACCTCAACGACTATAGCCGCCAGCCCCTGCGCAAGCTCTTCGGCCAGGTCGACAAGTATAAGCACAGCGCCGACGGCATGGAGCGCCTGATAAACGAGCAGCCCTTCGACAGCCTACGCTCTCTCTGGAAGACCTATCAGGGCATCGACCTTAGCCCCGAGGAATTCAGCCAGATAGTCAACTGCAAGGACTACAAGCCCAGCCCCATACCCGAGGAAATGCGCCAGCCCGACAAGACATCATCGCTCTACAGCCCCTACCTCTCAGTGATTATCACCAAGATTCTCACCAAGCACACTCCCTTCGGATGGACCACCGGCGGCCACACAGGCGAAGATGTGTTCCTGGCTGTCTATAATCCCAACAACCAGCGCCCGCTCGGCTTCACTACCAACACAGAGCTCGCCCACTACATCCAGTCGCTCTGGAGCATGGACCAGACCAAGATGGACCGCTTCACCGACCAGATATTTGCACGCCATAAGGACGTCTTTGCCGGCTACCAATGCCTCATCAAGCGGTCGGAGGAAAAGAATGTATGGCCCGAGCTCATCGTGAACAATCCCGCCAACGGCAAGAGCCTAAGGGTACGCTCCTTCAGCAACGTGGTGGAGGTTGGCGACAAGCAGGTGCAGCTGCCCTCGGTCATCACCTATGTTGACCGCAACGATATGTTCTACCTGCCCAAGAGCCTCAGCAGCTACCTTAAATAAATAAAGGAGTATTTTCCTTCAAGAATCTCTCTACTCTCCCAAGAGTAACGAGTTATAAACAGCGAGGGGGTTATCACATTTCAGTGATAACCCCCCCTTGCTATGAAGGAATTGGCATGGTTAATATTTCACCACCTTACCGTCGATGATGTAAATCTGGCCTTTCTGCGGTGCTTTCACCTTCTGGCCGCTGAGGGTGTGGACTCCATTGACCGCTGACCATTGGTCACTGAGTTTCACAACCTCTTCCTTGCCAATGCCCGTAACATCGTCGGGGTTGGCTGTGAGAATCTCACTCTGCAGACGGCTGAGGCGGAAGGAGCTGATGGCCGAGGTGCTGTAGGCGGGCAGATTGTAGAGAACGCCGAGCGACACCTTAGCCTCGCTGGGCATGGTGAAGATTACACTGCCCTGGTTGAGGGGCGCACTGGCCAATGAGGTGGCTATGCCGCTGAAGGTGGCGAGCTCATCGCCAAGGGTTGCCACGAGCAGGCAGTCGTCGCTATTGTCTGCCGTCTTGCTGGTGGCGCTGAAGCGGTAGGTGCCGGCGGGCAAGGTGATGGTCTGATAGAGAATCTTGTCGATGCCATCGGAGGAGAATCCTTCCCACGAGGTGGTGAAGGTGAGGTTGCCGCCGTGGGGCGTATCGACATACACTCCCGTGTCCTCGGCAGGCAGCATATCGCCCTTCCATGTGGAAGCGGCGGTACCAGCCTCAAGGGCATTGCCTCCACCCACAGTGTCATCGGTATGGCGGAAGGCTGCCTGGGTGTTGGTAAGGTAGTCGGCAGTGATGTCTGTCTCCTCGCCTATGGTGGAAGGAGTGTTCACACTGAGGCTGAATACTCCATCAGACTTGACATAGTTGGTGCCCACGGCCTTCTGGAATCCACTGAGCACACCGTCGGCCTGGCGAGAGGTCTCGTCGTGGGCAGTGGCTGACAGTTGGTCAAACTTATAGTAGGTGAGGAGCTTATTCTTGCTCTCTGCATCAGCCACGTCGGCAATGGGGTCATTGCATACCGAGAGGAGTGCATCATCCTTGAGGCCCGTGGCCCAGATGCGCAGCTCGTCGATATTGGCAGCCATGGAGGCATTGTCGCCGCCCACCACCAGGTCGCCCCATGCAGGACTGGAGAGGATGGGCGAGAAGCTGGCGGCCTGCTCACCGTCGCGTAAGAGGTAGAGGCGCGAGCCGACGAGGGTGACGGCATAGTGGTGCCATTCATTGGCCACTACGAATCCCTCGGGCGACTGCACGCTCTTGCCGTTGACGGTGGCGGTCATGACGCCCTTGGCATCAGTGCTGACGGCGAAAGCCCCGCTGGCAGCATGCATGGCTCCCGCATTGAGGAGCATGGAGGGGTTCATCCACCACTCCACGGTGAACTTAAGGGTGCGTTCCTCAAAGGGGGCCGGCACTGTGAGGCTCTCGCCACGATTGCGGAAGAGGAGGCCGGTCTTGGAACGGGCGGTGCAGACATAGAGGGCATTGCTCACAGAGGAGGAGGAGCCTGTCTCGCCGTCGGAGAGGGTGATGTCATAGCGTCCCACGGCTTGGGGCACATAGGTGGTGGTACCGCCCAATATGAGGGTGCGATTCTTGTCGTTAGCTACGGTCCACACCAGATTGTCGGCATCGGCGCCACTGGCCTCAATGAGTTCCACGGTCTCGGAGGGCAGCACCACATTGGGCTCCACGCGGAAGGCCATGTTGCGCACTCCGGAGCTCACCTGCACCTCCTTGCTGAGGTTGACGGAGCCGGTGGCATTAGTGGCAGTGAGGGTGACGGTATAGGTGCCGTCGGAGGGATAGACGGCAGAGGCATTATAGGTGGTGGGCGCGGGGTCGAGCTGCGAGCCGCTGAGATTCCACCTGTAGGTGGTGGCCACTCCGGCAGAGCGGTTGAGCAGACTTACGGTAGCTCCGGCAGAGCGGTCGGGCTGATAGATGTCGAAGTCCACGGTGGGCAGCTCGGCAGCCACCACGCTGATGGTGTCGCTCACCACCAGGCTGTCGCCATTGACATCGTAGGCGGTGAGGGTGAGCACATAGTCGCCGGCCTTGGGGAAGATGAGGGACACCTCCTGCAGGTTGTCCTTGCGGAATCCGGTGGTGGCCTCACTCCAGTGCCATGCCATCACGCTGCTGTTGAGCTCAGCCTTGACCTTGGCCTCCACGCCTGCCGTTATTACGGAGTCGGCCAAGGCAAACGTAGCGCTCATGGGGGCAGGGTCGCCGCCAAGAATAGTTGTGTCCTCAGCCAAGGTGGTGGCAGGGTCGGTGCGCAGATAGGCGGCATGATGGCCTCCGGCAGCATCGCGCAGCTTGGTGGTGCCGTTCACCTCTATCTCGTCCATCTGGTAATAGGCCAGCAGGTCGGCCTCGCCGGCAGGGTTAAGCAGCTCGCTGGCCATGTCGGCCTGCACCTGCTCGGCGGTGCGGGCACTCTTCCATATACGCACATCGTCTATCCAACCGTTGATATAGGCATTGTTGGAGCCGAAGATAAAGTCGCCTATGGCGGGCAAGCCGGTTACGGTGTTTACATTCATCGTGCGCTTCCACACTCCGTCAACATAGAGATTGATGCGGCCTCCCGTCAGGGTGACGGCCACGTGGCTCCACTGATGCTTGAGTATGGTGTTGGTAGCTGACTGCACGCGCTTGGTGTTGATGTTTTCAAATCCTGCCGTTACGCGTCCCATCTGGTCATAATGGATGAGAAAGGCGCCCCATCCGGGGCCCACCTGATGACTGGCGGGGGTGAGGGTGTCAGGCTTAAACCAATATTCTATCGTGGCATTGGTCAGTGACTGGTTGAACACATCGGGCACTGCAAATCCGTTGTCCTCGAAATGGCGGGCCACATTAGTCTTCTTCTCGGTGGCAGAGGATATTTTCACCTTGTTGGAGGGCTCGGAGGTGCCAGAGCTATAGACAGCGGCCACGCTGTAGGTGGCCGCCTTATTGAGTACGTTATAGCTGATGGTGTTCTTGGAGACGGTGGCCTCCTCGGCATCCTCGGCATATATCTTGTAGCCCTGCAGCTCGGCGGTTGTCAGGGCGGGGGTGTCCCACTCCAGCAGGCCGTCGGGTGTGAGGGTGGCGTTGCGCGGTGCACTAAACACCTCGGGGGCAGCGGCGGCTGTGAGCAGCACGGTGCCCGTTTCGTGGCTTACCCTTACGGGCTCCAGTGTGAGGGGCGTCTGCTCGCCGGCGGGGTTGCGGGTATAGTCGATGACCGAGCAGCTGTGCACAGTGCCTTCGCCCTGGCCGGAAACCTGGGGTTTGACATAGACGAAATACTTAACCTGCGCTCCGTCGGGCACGTCGTCAACAAAGTCGGTAATGTCCAGCTCCACCGTCTTGGGGGTCTTCAGCGCACCGTCGTTGAGGCCAATATATTTGGCCTCGCCGCCGGCCAGTGTGAGTCGGGTGAAGGACTTGAGGGTGTCGGGCTCGGTGGCGTTGGGGTCAAGGCTGTAGCCCACGGCGAAGCTGAGCTCCGAGCTGTGGGTATAGTCCATATTGATCTGCACCACACGGTCGGTGGCGCGCTCCTCGGCATCCTTGGCCAGCTGCAAGCCGAAGTCTATGAACTGGCCTCCGCTGGTCTGCTTTACATGAATGGCTATCACGTTGTCGCCGTTGGCAACGACGGCCTTGCGGCCTCCGGCGGTGAAGTCGGTCATCTTATAGTCGGTGAGGTAGCCAGTGGCGGAATAGACGAGTGTGCCGTTGAAGTAAATCTCCACGTCCTCATCATTATATATTATCATGCGCAGCTTGGCCAGCTCCTCCTCGGTAAGGTTGAGGCTCACCGTCTTGCGCAGCCAGATGTTGGTGGAAGTCCACCGCGTGCCGTAGGTCATATTGCCCAATCCGTTGGCGCCGAAGCATGAGTTGCCAATCTTCCATCCGCTGTCGTCAAAGTCGCTCTTCTGCCATCCGGCGGCGGGCTCTGTCTCGGTGTAGCGCCAGCTCTGGGGAGCGATATTGGCAGGCGCCAGCACGAAATGCTCCTCCACTCCGTCGTGCTCTATGAGCTTGCGGTTGGCTCGGTACAGCTTGCTCTGGTCGGTCTTGACCATGCGGTCGTATGTCATCATGCCGTTCACCTCTATCTCCACGTCGGTGAGCTGGGTATAGACGGCGGCGGAGAGTCCCTTGTAGGTCTTGTAGTATGCCAGCTTGCCGAAGTAGTTGCACACGGTGCTGTCAAACTCCTCGGCACTGCTTACCGAGGCGTAGCCCCATCCGTTGCCCTGCCAGAGGTGGCCGTCGATGGCATACTTGATGCCTCCGTACTCGCCGTCGGCAGTAGCCTGGGGCTTGGTGGTGTAGGGTGCCGACGGAGCGGGATAGGGATGGTTGTCGTAGATGTCGCCGTAGCCATAGTGTGTCCAGCCGGAGGCCTCGTCGATGAGGCGCGTCTTGTCCAGCTCGCGCACCAGGTCAACGTAATTCTTGGTATTGTGCTGTCCGCCGGCCTCATTGAATATCACCCAGTTGATGATGGAGGGGGTATTGTAGTGGGTGTTGATCATTGCCGTCAGCTCGGGAGTGAACATATTGGGGTCGTTGGTCACGCCCTCGTCCTTAGAGCCTCCGTAGTTCATCGACGGCATGTCCTGCCACACCAGCAGGCCTAGCTTGTCGGTCCAGTAGTACCAGCGGCGAGGCTCCACCTTGAGGTGCTTGCGCACCATGTTGAATCCATATTTCTTCATCTGCACGATGTCGTACTGTATGGCCTCATCGCTGGGCGGCGTGAGGTTGCTCTCCGGCCAGTAGCCCTGGTCCAGCGGTCCGGTCTGGAAGACGAACTCATTGTTGAGCATCATGCGGTAGTAGCCGTCCTTGTCGCGGCCCAGACTTATCTTGCGCATGCCGAAGTAGCTCTGCACCTCGTCCTTCTTGCCGTCGTTGTCCAGCAGCTCCAGCTTGAGGTCGTAGAGGAACGGGTGGTCGGGATTCCACAGGTCGGGGTTCTCGATGCTCAGCACAATGTCCTGTCCGGGCTGTCCCTCGCCCTCTGCCACCTTCTGCGTGCCGTGGTAGGCCGTTGCCTTCAGCTTGGCCACATTGTCGGTGTTGCCGCCGGCGGTGGCGTTGATGGTCAGCGTCTCGGCATCAATGTCGGGCACCATGTGGAAGTCTTTTATATAGGTGGGGTTAACAGCCTCCAGCCATACCGTCTGCCAGATGCCGGAGCATGCCGTGTAGAAGATGCCTCCAGGGCTGCGCACCTGCTTGCCGCGGGGCACTGACCAGCGGTCGGTGGGGTCGAAGACCTTGAGGGCCACCACGTTGTCCTGCCCCATCTGCACCTTGTCGGTGATGTCGAAGCTGAAGGGGTCATAGCCGCCGTCGTGGGAGCCTATCATCTGGCCGTTGACATAGACAGTGCAGCGCCAGTCGACGGCCTCAAAGTTGAGCAGCACCCTCTTGCCGCTCCATGCGGCGGGCACCGTGAAGGTGCGGCGGTAGGCCATGCTCTCGTAGTGCTGCTTGATGCCGCTCAGTGCGCTCTCCACGCAGTAGGGCACAAGAATCTCTCCCAGCCCCGTGGCGGGAATATCCTCGTCATAGCTGGGCAGGTAGGTAAACTCCCACAGGCCGTTGAGGTTCTGCCAGTCGGAGCGCACCATCTGCGGGCGCGGATATTCCGGCAGCGCATTGGTGGGGCTCACCTTGGCCGCAAAGGGAGTCTGGATGCTCACCTTGGCCATCTTCCACTCGGCCCTCAGCCCGGAGGGCACCAGCAGCAGCGCAACAACCGTCGCTGCCGACAAGACATTAGTCAGTACAGTTCTCTTCATATTTATATATAAGGTTTTAATGATTTCTGTTCGCAGTCACCCTTTCGACACGCTGCGAATTTACGCAAAACCTTGCGTTTTGCATATATTTCGTTACCAAAAACGCACTTTTTTTGATATTTTGCTTACTTCTTTGCTGCATAACAGAGATTTTTCGTAATTTAGCACCCAATAACCGCTTAACCGAGCCTCTCCCCAGCCCTCCCCTTAAGGGAGGGAGCCCTGGCGCCAGAGTCCTCCCCTTAGGGGAGTTAGAGGGGCTTCCAAATTTCAAATTTCAAATTTCAAATTTCAAATAAAAACATTATGAGTACCAAGACAAAACGCTATTTCCTGCCTGAGAGCGAGATACCCACGCAGTGGTATAACATCCAGGCCGACATGGTCAACAAGCCCATGCCCATGCTGCACCCCGCCACCCACCAGCCCCTCAAGGCCGAGGACCTCTTCCCCATCTTCGCCGAAGAGCTCTGCCGCCAGGAGCTCAACACCGTCGACCCCTGGATACACATCCCCGAGCCGGTAAGAGACAAATACAAATACTACCGCTCCACGCCGCTGGTGAGAGCCTACGGCCTGGAGCAGGCTCTCGACACACCCGCCCACATCTATTTCAAGAATGAGAGCGTCAGCCCCGTGGGCTCCCACAAACTCAACTCAGCCCTTGCCCAGGCCTACTACTGCAAGGAGCAGGGCATCACCAATGTCACCACCGAGACCGGCGCCGGCCAGTGGGGCGCTGCCCTCAGCTACGCCGCCAAGGTCTTCGGCCTCGAGGCTGCCGTCTATCAGGTAAAAATATCCTATGAGCAGAAGCCCTACCGCCGCTCCATCATGCAGGCCTACGGCGCACAGGTGACACCCTCGCCCTCCATGTCCACCCGTGCCGGCAAGGACGTGCTCACCGTTGACCCCAACAACCAGGGATCGCTGGGCACCGCCATCTCCGAGGCCATCGAACTGGCCATGACCACCCCCAACTGCCGCTACGTCCTCGGCTCCGTGCTCAACCATGTAGCCCTCCACCAGACCGTCATCGGCCTCGAGGCTGAGAAGCAGATGGAGATGGCGGGCGAATATCCCGACATCGTCATCGCCTGCTTCGGCGGCGGCAGCAACTTCGGCGGCGTGGCCTTCCCCTTCATGCGCCACAAGATCAAGGACGGCAAGGCCACACGCTTCATCGCCGCCGAGCCCGCCAGCTGCCCCAAGCTCACGCGCGGCGTCTTCCAATATGACTTCGGCGACCTCAGCGGCCTCACACCCCTGCTGCCCATGTACACCCTGGGCCACAACTTCATGCCCGCCAACATCCACGCCGGCGGACTGCGCTACCACGGTGCAGGCATGATAATCTCGCAGCTCCTCAAGGACGGACTGATAGAGGCCGTCGATATCAGGCAGAGCGAGTCCTTCAAGGCAGGCCTCCTCTTCGCCAAGAGCGAGGGCATCATCCCCGCCCCCGAGTCATGCCACGCCATTGCCGCCACCGTCAATGAGGCCCTCCGCTGCAAGGAGGCCGGCGAGCAGAAGGTCATCCTCTTCAACCTCTCCGGCCACGGACTCATCGACATGAGCGCCTACGACCAGTTCCTTGCCGGCTCCCTCCAGGACTTCGAGGTCACCGACGAGGACGTGGCACGCAACATCGACAAACTGGAAAAGATTATCTAAGAGACATTTTTTCAGACCATACCCACGGGGAGCAGACGCCTTGTCAGCTCCCCGTTTTCCGTAAAGAAAAATTCTAACACTGAGAAGCACGGGCGTAACCTCGTGGAGAGCCCACCAAAACACGCGAATACTGAGTTTCTCTCCGAACTCGTTGAAAACAAATCGCGATTAAACTTTAATTTGTTCGCGATTAAACTTTAATTTATTCGCGACTAAACTTTAATTCATTCGCGATTAAATTTCAACTTCCTCGCGACTAAATTCAGTTTCCTCGCGACAAATTTCAGGCTTATCGCGACGAAATTCAGTTTCTTCGCGACGAAAGCTAGGCTTATCGCGACAAATTTCTATCTGCTCACTCTAAGATTCGCAGCTCTCGCACCGGGAGCTGCCGGGCTCGCCCTTAGAGAAGGAGAGAGCAGTGTCTGGCGAATGTTCTGCGGAGATAGCGTCTGCTCTTAGCCTTGCGCAGGGTGTTCTGCAGAGATAGCGCCTGCTCTTTGCCTTGCGCAGGGAAAAAGAAAGAAACCGCCAGCTGCCTGATGGTTTCACATGAGATTCTTCAGGATATTTCAATTAAGCCGAAAGGAGAAGCAAAGCTCGCTTTGGTTATCCTGAGGCGTAGAAAAGTCTGTTTATGAAACAACACTAACTTTTCGATTAAGCCGAAAGGAGAAGCAAAGTTTGCTTTATTGGAAAAAAGATTGTATCTTCGCAGCGGAAACAAATATAAATCTCTTTATTACGATGAAAAGAATGAGCAAGACTTTGTTGCTCGCCCTGACGGCGGGCATGGTTGCGTTCTCTCAGGCTGAGGCGCAAGAGAACAAGAAATTCTATGAGCCGCGCGAGCTGGTGCAGGTAAGCACTGACAATGTGCAGATGGCTTACAACCAGACGGAGGAGACGGTGTTCGTGACGGCACGCTCGCCCTATGAGCTCTACTGCCGCAGCCAGTGGCTCAAGGCCTCGGAGCAGAACGGCAAGATTGTGGTCAGCGCCACGCCTAACGACAGCTTCGTACCTCGCACGGCACGCATCATCCTCACTACCAAGAAGGAGAACGTGAGCCGCGTAATCAGCGTGACGCAGAAGCCGGAGCCCGGCCACGACCAGTACTTCGCACTGCCCACGGAGGGCAACCTGCTGCCGATGGCCAAGATGGACCTGAGCAATGCCACTCACGACGGCTATATCAAGGAGATTCTCATCGACAAGTCGGTGGACGGCCACAAAATCAAGATTAAGAACAACACCTATGAGTCGGCCATCGCCACCCACGCGCCCTCGCAGTTTAACGTCAAGCTCAACGGCGCCATGCGCTTCGTATGCGACCTGGGCATCGACGACGAGATCCTCACCCGCACGACCAACAACCACGGCAACGCCCTCTACAAGGTGGTGCTGGACGGCAAGGAGGTGGCTGCAGGCCGCATCACCATCCTCGACAGGCAGGCTGTGCATCTGGACATCAACACCCACGGGGCGCAGATGATGCAGATTGTGCTTGACCCCGACGGCTCCAACTGGGGCGACCATATCGACCTGGGCAACCCCTACTTTGAGCTGACGGCCGACAAGCCGGAGCTGGTCCCCTAAATGTCGAGCCTCAAATATCAGATAACGACGTCCACTGCCTTGCTGCCCATTAGCATGGCAGTGATGGTGGGAGCCTGGCTGCTACAGACTCCTCTGACCGCTATGACTGCCGCCGGGCTGGGCATCGCGCTATTTGTCACGCTGGTACTGCGCTGGGTGAGCAATGCGGTGCAGCTTATCAGGGTGAGGAGCTGGGCGGTATCGTCGGTCTTTGCGCTGATGATAGCTGCCACGGGCCGCTGCCACGAGTGGAGCCCGCAGGCCATGGGGCTCTGCGCCCTCTACATGACCTTTGCCGGAGGGCTGCTGCTCTCCACCTGGGCGGCACGCCCCCAGCTGAGCATCTTCGTGGGCAGCATAGGGCTGGCGGGCATGGTGATGATGGTGCCGCAGACGGTGTGGCTGCTGCCGGTGGGCGTGCTGGCCATGATGCTGGCCCTGCGCGTATGGGCAGGGCGCACGCTGGCGGCACTGCTGCTGGGACTGCTCCTCCCGCTGGAGGTATGGGCGGCGTGGAGCTACCTCCACGGCACCCTCGGCGACTTTGCCTTTTCACAATTCTACCATTTCACTATTCCACAATTAGGAATCAACGGCCAATGGTCGGTGGCCAATGGTCAATGGTCAATAGTCAATGGTCAATGGCTAACGGTTATTGGTTATTGTTTATTGGTTGTTGTCACACTGGTGAGCATCATCCACTTTATGCGCACCAGCCTCGACGACAAGATCAGCACCCGCATGCGCTATATCACCCTGCTCCTGCAATGGCCCGTGCTGCTGGCGCTCTCGCTGCTCTGCCCGGATACGGACAGCCTGGTGCCAGCCCTTGCGCTATGCAGCGCACCGCTGGTGGCACGCTGGGCAGTGTTCTCCCGCGGCTGGATGGCAGCGGTGACCTTCTGGCTGACGATTGCGGCAATAACGGCGATGATAATTGATAGTTGATAATTGATAATTGATAGTTGATAATTGAATGCCTAAGGCATCGCGAAGACTTTCGTTGGCTGTCGTGCCGGGGTCCCCTTTGGGGAAATAAAAAAAATCTCGTTGCAAGGCAACGGTGCCAACATACAAAGAAAGTCTGAGAGCGAAGCGGCAATTAGGAGTTAGGAGTCGTGAGTCAATCCGAACTTGGCTAAATCGTCAAATCGTGAAATCGTCAAATCGTGAAATAAAATTGTTCTCAAATTCTTGATAAAATAATTCCGTAGTCCTTGTCCAACTGTAAATGAATCCATGTTATTTCTGAGCATTACCGAATTTCTTGTGCAGTACGGCTACACGGGCATGGGAGTGGCCGCCTTCCTGGCCGGCAGCTTCATACCGTTCAGCTCGGAGGTGATTCTCACGGGGCTCTTTGCCAGCGGCCTGCACCTGTGGCCGCTGATAGTGGCTGCCACCGTCGGCAATGTGCTGGGGGGCTTGTTCAACTATAGCATAGGGCGGATGTGCAACGAGGGATGGGTTTATCGTCTCTTCCGCGTGAAGGAGGAGAAGCTGGACCGCAGCAAGAAGCAGATACGCACCCACGGCGCATGGATGGGCCTGCTGGCATGGCTGCCTATACTGGGCACCGTCATCACCATTGCCCTCGGAATCCTGCGAGTGAACTTCGCCAAGTCGCTGTGCACCATAGCCATAGGCAAATTCCTGCGCTATCTCGCCCTGGGCTACATCCTCTCGCTGACGCAGTAGACCCCCGAAGAAAGAAAAACTTTTTCTGTCAAAAAACATATAAATCTGCATACCCTGATGTAACAAAACACCCGTGAGAGTGTTATATATAATATATATAAGATGAGATACTTACTATTGCTTCTGACAATAATCACTGTCTGCCTCGGCAGTAGGGCCGAGCGCAGAGACTCCATCGATGTGTGGGGCAAGGTGATCGACCTCTTCACCGGCGAGGAGATAGAGAAAGGCTCGCTCACCATCTACGACGAGCAGGACTCCATAGTGGTGATCGACACCATCCACCCCTCGAAGGACGCCTACTGGGGCACATGGAAATACAAGGAGCAGTCGGGCTATAAGCTCAAGCTGCCCAAGGGCGGGCAGTACAGGGTGCGCTTCGACGTGGAGGGCTACAGCAGCGAGCCCCAGGACCTGCATATCCCCGACAAGCAGTACCATAAGTACACCAGGGAGTGGATGCAGAACTTCAAGCTCAAGAAGCTGCCCAAGGAATATACCATCGACGGCGTGACCGTCAGGGCTACGCGCATTAAGATGGTGGTGAAGGGCGACACGGTGGAGTATAACGCCGACGCCTTCAACCTGGCGGAGGGCTCGATGCTCGACAAACTCATCGAGGCTATGCCCGGCATGGAACTGGGCGATGACGGAGTGATTACCCACAACGGCAAGAAGGTGGAGAGTCTGCTGGTGAACGGCAAGGACTTCTTTGACGGCGACCCCAAGCTGGCGCTCGAGAACCTGCCTGCCTACACGGTGAAGAAGGTGCAGGTCTATCGCCGCGACGACGAGGCCGGCTACCTAATCAAGGACTCCGTCAAGCGCGACGAGATGAAGAAGCTGGTGGTGGACGTGAAGCTGAAAAAGGAATACAACAAGGGCTGGATGGTCAACGCCGACCTTGCCGGCGGCACCAAGGGCCGCTACACTACCAAGCTGGTGGGCATGTATTTCACCGATGCTTTCAAGTTTATTGCCGCCGGCGGACTTAACAACCTCAACGACCGCGGCCTCACCAATGACCGCGGAGAGATGAACAGCCAGGTGTCGCCCATGGGCCTGCACAATATCAAGAAGGTGCAGAGCGGCTTCACCTACGAGCACGAAGACAAACTACGCCTGGCGGCAGGATTTGACTTCACCCACGCCGACGACGACAACGAGACCGTGAACTCCTCGACCACCTACCTCACCGGCGGCGACACCTACAACCGCAGCCGCTGGCACGGCCTGACCAAATCGACGCAGCTCAACTTCTACAGCCGTCTGCGCAACCGCGCCAGGAGCAGTTTCCTCTGGTCGCGACCGCTAAACATAAGCTACAGCCGCAACCGCGGCAACCATACCTCCTCCAGCGCCACCTTCAACGACGACCCCATGGACAGCTATCGCGGTGCGGCTCTCGACAGCGTGTTCATGCCCGTGGGCAGCACGCGCCTGGAGCAGATACTGACCAACACAGTGCTCGACCAAACCATGACAGAGACGCACAACACCTCTGTCAGCAGCAACGCCAGCTTCCAATTCCATGACCCGCTGTTCGGCAACGATATGCATTTTGACTACGGATTCAATGCAGGCCGCTTCGGCAACGACAGCTATCAGCACTACCTGCTCGACAACCGCGCCGCCGACAACAAAGACTACCGCAATATCGCCACCTTTGCCCCGGCTCATCGCTACGACTACAACTTCAATGTCAGCTACGACATAGAGTTGATGAAGAATTGGAGCCTCAACATCAACTACGGCTACAACCAGAGCTACGACAAGAACAAATCCTCACGCTATCGCCTCGACTCCCTCAGCGGCTGGGGCGAGGGCACTACCCACGGACTCGGCATGACGCCCTCTTCACGAGACTCGATGCTCATGGCGATGGATGTGCGCAACTCCTACCACACCAGTAAGCGATTCCGCCAAAACGAGGTAAGGATCGGCTCCTGGTTCAGCATAGCCGAGAAGCTCAGCGGATGGATTGCCCTGCCCCTGCGTATGCGCAACTCCAAGGCGTGGGACAACCGCAACAACATATCCCAGCGCAAGACCGCCAACCTGACCAGCCTCGACCCGGCACTGCACCTCTGGTACAACAAACGGGGGGAGAACGGCAAGGTCAGCTGGATGAACTTCAACTACAATTTCAACCATAACATGCGCGACGCCAGCCAGCTCCTTGACATCTACGACGACACCAATCCGCTGTTCATACGCGAGCCGAATACCAACCTCCGCAACCCGCGCAACCATCATATAGAATTCGGCTGGGGCTACGGCAACATGGTCCACACGCAAAACTATGGCTTCGGCGGCAGCTGGGACGTAAACAGCAACTCCGTGGCCACCGCAACACTCTACGACCGCAACACTGGCATAACTACCTACCGCCCACTCAATATCAGCGGCAACTGGAGCGCAAACCTCAACGGACGATTCTCACGCAACATCGACAAGAACGACCACTGGGAGCTGGCCACACGACTCAGCCTCGGCTACAACCACAGCGCCGACTACATCAGCGACACCCAGAGCGACATAGCCCAGATACAACGCAGCGTGGTACACAACTACAACACCTCGACCTATGCGCACCTCAAGTATATGTTCAAGAAGACCAACGTGATGGCAGAAGGCAGCGCCAACTGGCGTGTGCAGCGCAGCCATCGCCAGAATTTCCAGCGCGTGAGTGCCGTGGACTTCAACTACGGCATCAAGGCCAACGGCCCCATCGTCTGGGGGCTGGAGTATGACACGGAGATAAAGATGTATAGCCGCCGCGGCTACAACGACGCCTCGATGAACGACGACTATCTTATCTGGAACGCCTCCATCTCCAAGTCGCTGCTCAAGGGCAAGCCCCTCACCCTGCGCCTGGAGGTGGTGGACCTGCTCGGCCAGCGCAGCAACGTGCAAAACAACATCAACTCGCAGGGCCGCACTGAGACATGGCACAACTCCGTGCCGCGCTATGCACTGCTCCACGTGGTCTATAAGTTCAACTCGATGGCCAAGAAGAAGGGCGCAAAGCCTACAGAGGAGTAATTCTACAGAAGATTCAACACAAATTTTAATATTTCCGCAAGAAAACATGACAAAATGCTTGTTTTCTTGCGGAAATTATGTAATTTTGTCGCCCCAAACAAGTAAACCATGAGCAAAGTCTATAAGATTACTGACTACAAGCCGCTGCTCAACCCGCAAGAGACGGAGCAGGGCATCAAGAAGATTAAAGACTTCTTCCAGCAGAACCTTGCCACAGGCCTCAAGCTGCGCCGAGTCACCGGCCCCCTGTTTGTGCTGCGGGGCACGGGCATCAACGACGACCTCAACGGAGTGGAGCGCCCCGTGACCTTCCCCATCAAGGATCTGGGCGACCAGCAGGCTGAGGTGGTGCACTCGCTGGCCAAGTGGAAGAGGCTCACGCTGGCCGAATACCACATATCACCCGGCTACGGCATCTACACCGACATGAACGCCATCCGCGCCGACGAGGAGCTGGACAACCTCCACTCCCTCTACGTGGACCAGTGGGACTGGGAGCGGGTGATTACCGCCGAGCAGCGCACGGTGGACTACCTCAAGGCCATTGTACGCGACATCTATGCCGCAATGCTGAGAACCGAGTTTATGGTGTGTGAGGCCTATCCGCAGATACAGCCGTTCCTGCCCTCCGACATTTACTTCATCCATGCCGAGGAGCTCCGCAAGATGTACCCCGACCTCACCCCCAAGGAGCGCGAAAACGCCATCACCGAGGCCAAGGGCGCGGTGTTCATTATCGGCATCGGCTGTGAGCTGGGCGACGGCAAGCCCCATGACGGCCGCGCACCCGACTACGACGACTACTCCACCGTATCGTCGCTGGGCCTGCCCGGCCTCAACGGCGACATTCTTATTTGGAACGAGGTGCTGGGGCGCGCCGTGGAGATATCCTCCATGGGCATCCGCGTGGACAAGGAGTCGCTGCTGCGCCAACTCAAACTCAGCGGCAAGGAAGAGCGCAAAGATCTCTACTTCCACAAGCGACTGCTCAGCGGACAGCTGCCCCTCAGCATTGGCGGCGGCATAGGCCAGTCGCGCCTTTGTATGCTCTATCTCAAGAAGGCGCACATCGGCGAGATACAGGCATCCATCTGGCCGCAGGATATGCGCGAAAAATGCCGCAAGCAGGGCATAAACCTTCTGTAATCCCCAAGGGGGGAAGATGGGGAAGTTATTTCTATAGACTATTAAAAATAAATCCCTATTATCCTGTTTTCTTGTACAAGGGATTTAAGCATTTATTTTTATATCTCCTAAGAATCATCTTCCCCATCTTCCCCCCTGCCAGGCTGTCCAGGCATCTGTGCCGTTGCCCGTACGAAGAAAAACCTACCGGAAACCGTTTTTCCACGCCGAAAGCAGTAGGAACCGCGTCAGCATTCCATTTTTCCGCGTCGAAAGCAGCAAAAAACGCGTCAAGACCTGAAAAAAACGCGTCTGCACGACAAAAAACCGCGTCGAAACAGTTAATTCGGCGCGGTTTATTGTTTAATCGTAGTGCTTAAGAACAAAAGGCAAGGACAAAAGAGAATCACAATGACTTTCTCTTTTGCCCTTCTTAATATAAATCCTTCCTTATATAAACTATGACTGATTATTCTGTGACGGCTTCCCCACCATCGTGGAGCCGATGCCTCTGTTTCCCTTCTTCTTCCCTACCCCATACTCTTGAGGAACTGTATTATCAGGACTATCATGAAGAGGACAATAAACAAGAGGCCAAGACGCATGAAACATCCTCCCGGTATACAACCTCTGGTGCCTGCATCATCGCCCAATGGTCCCGACGATGACTCTCCATGGAGAAACATCAGGACAAGAATGATGATTATAAGATATACCCAAAAACTCATCAGTGTACAAAATTACCTCATCTTGCCGAAAAAACAACATAAAATATCAAAAAAATTACATTACAGGGCTAAAATTACAGAAAAAGCCTCTGTTTTGCGCCTCAGTCAAAAGAAATTGCGTATATTCGCATTGCTAGTTAACATAATTATCATTAACCCATAACCTTAACACAAACATGAAACCGACACTCTTTCTGCTCGCAGCAGGCATGGGCAGCCGCTATGGCGGCCTCAAGCAGCTCGACACACTCGGCCCCCACGGCGAGACAATCATGGACTACTCCATCTACGATGCCATCAAGGCAGGCTTCGGCAAGATCGTTTGGGTAATCCGCAGAGACTTTGAGGAGCAGTTCCGCACCCAGATACTGGCCAAGTATGAGGGCCACATTCCCTGCGAGCTGTGCTTCCAGAGCCTCGACGCACTGCCCGAAGGCTTTACCGTGCCAGCAGGCCGCGAGAAGCCTTGGGGCACCAACCACGCCGTGATGATGGGCAAAGATGTCATCAAGGAGCCCTTTGCCGTGCTCAACTGCGACGACTTCTATGACCGCGACTCCTTTATGGTGATGGCCAAGTTCCTCAGCTCACTGCCCGAGGGCAGCAAGGGCAAGTACGCCATGGTGGGATTCAGAGTAAGCAACACCCTGAGCGACAGCGGCACCGTAAGCCGCGGCATCTGCGAGAATGACGACAAGACCCACCTGCTCACATCAGTGGTGGAGCGCACCAAGGTAGAACGCCGCGACGGCAAGGTGCAGTACCTTGACGACGACGACAAGTGGGTGACCATTCCCGATACCACCCCCGTGAGCATGAACTTCTGGGGCTTCACCCCCGACTACTTCGCACATAGCGAGGAATACTTCAAGACCTTCCTCAGCGACCCGAAGAACCAGGCCAACCTCAAGAGCGAGTTCTTTATCCCCCTCATGGTGGACCACCTCATCAAGACAGGACAGGCCACCTGCGAAGTGCTGGATACTACCTCCAAGTGGTTTGGCGTAACCTATCCCGAAGACCGCCCCGCCGTGGTGGAGAAGTTTGCCAAACTCGGTGAAGAAGGACAATACCCCGAGAAGATGTTCTGATAGCAGAAGCTGCTACTTCACATAACAGCAAAGCTGCGAGACCTGACTCTAAAGCAGGACCTCGCAGCTTTATTCTTATATATAATGGCGCGTGCCGCCTCACTCGTTACAGAGATGGAAGAAGCGTGCTGCCCGAGCCGCTAGGCTGTCATCGCAATTGTCGATGAATGTCTCAAGTATGCGGGTTTCAGAAGTAAGGGGCACGATATCATAGTCTGCTATGGCTGCGGGAATGAGGGTGCTGAAGCCACTTCTGATAGTTACCGGGGCGGTGGGCGCCATTCCTACCGCAGTACGCGGCTCTATGCGGCAACTGCCCTGCAGACAGATGCTGATGACAAACGAGTCGTACTTTCTCAGGTCGCGATGTAAGGGACGGACGATATCAGTCACGCGGATGCTGAAGTAAGGACTGTTTATCACGGGCACCGCCTTACCGATAGTCTCAAGATAGTGGGTACGATAGTCATCCAGCACCTCATAGTCAATGGCCTTGGCAGCCATCTCGGTGTGCAGCTCACGGGGACGGCCGTCGATGCCGGGGCGGTCGTAGTCAAAGATACGATAAGTGATATCACTGCTCTGCTGCACCTCCGCCAGCAATATGCCGCCGCAGATGGCATGCACTCGCCCGGAGGGGATATAGAATACATCGCCCGGCTTCACCTCATGGCGAGCCAGCACATCGCAGATAGTACCGTCCATCACTCTGAGGCCATACTCCAGGGGGGTAATCTTCTTCTTGAATCCCACCAGCACGCTGGAGCCAGGCTCGGCATCGATTACATACCACATCTCCGTCTTACCCTTCTTGCCATGGTAGCGCATGGCCATCTCATCGTTAGGGTGCACCTGTATGCTGAGGTCCTGATGCGCATCAATAAGCTTGACCAGCAGGGGCAGCTGCCGCCCGTATTGCTTCACCACGGCACGACCCAGCACCTTTTCGCCCATTTCATCGGTAAAATCGTTGAGTTTGCGGCCTGCGTAGGGACCATTGCTGATTACGCTTTCCCGCTCAGGAAGAGAACAAACCTCCCAGCTCTCGCCTATTGGCACATCGGCAGGGGGCAGACCCTTCCACTCCAAGAGCCGGCCGCCGCCCCACACCACCTCGCGTAAGTTGGGCGCAAAAAGAAGAGGATACAGAGATTTCACCTTTTTTACTTAGTTGTTCTCAATTTATGTTTTTATTGGCGACAAGCAGCATCCTTGCCGGCTATCTTGCCCTGGGGCGTTCCTGACTTACATCACCTCGTCGCCAAACTTCATCTGGGCGTCGTTCATTATGCGGCGCACAAAGGCCGGATCGTCCTTGCGGCAAACCATCAGCACCTTGTCATTCTCCACCACCATATAGCCCTCCAGGTCCTGAAGGATGACCACCTTGTCGGAGCTGACATTGAGGAGATTGTTGTGGCAGTCATAGAGCAGGTTGCGCACATCGCCGGTAACATTGCCGTCAGCGTCCTTCTGCTGGAGGTCATAGTAGTTTTTCCACGAGCCTACGTCGGCCCAGCCGAAATTGCACGGGGCGATATACACATTGGCATGGTGCTCCAGTATCAGTATGTCAATTGACTGGAAGCGTATGCGGGGATACTGCTCGGTGACGATGGCAGAAAACCTGCTCAGATCCTGCCCTCTGGCAATGATTGACACCATCTTCTCTATGTCGGGGTAGTCCTGGCGCAAAGCTTGGAGCATGGTCTTGACGTTCCAAAGGAAGATACCGGTGTTCCAGTAAAACTCGCCGCTTTCACAAAAGAGGCGTGCAAAGTCTATGTTGGGTTTCTCAGTAAAGCTCTTAAGCTTGAAGAATCCGTCGCGCGTTTCTTCGCTGGCCTGCAGGTAGCCGTAGCTGGTGGCAGGGCGCGTGGGCTTGATGCCTATGGCTAGGAAACAGTCCGTTTCATCGATAAATTCCAGCCCCTTGAGCATTTGTTTCTCAAAGACTTCATGGTCGAAGATAAGCTGGTCGGCAGGCGCACAGATTACATTGGCGTCGGGGTTGCGTGCTACTATATGCATGAGCGTAAGCGCTGTGGCCGGGGCGGTGCTAAGTTGCAGCGGCTCTGCCACAATCTGCCCTTCATCAACCTCAGGAAGCTGCTCTTTTACGATGGGGAGATAATCCTTATATGTACTGATAAAAATATTCTCCTTGGGCACAAGATGCTTGTAGCGGTCATAGGTAAGCTGCAGCATTGTGCGCCCCGCGGCAAACAAGTCGATAAACTGTTTGGGCTTTGCACCCTGGCTCATTGGCCACAGCTTGGAGCCAATGCCGCCAGCCAGGATGATTGCGTAGTTTTTGCTATTCACGATATTAGATTGATTGACAGGTTAGCAAGCTGGACAAGTCTGCGAGTTGATGCCATAGTTAAGGCCGACAACAGGCTGCCTGTCCGTTTTCACGATGCTAAATTAAGCAAAAAAAAGAGAACACCACATATAATGACACTAAAAAAATACACTCTCGCAATTATTTTTTGCAAAAAAAATATGGCGGCTGCGCAAAAAAGCACAGCCGCCACCATGGTTATGACCTATTCCTTTTTACAACTGCGGACCGGCAGCGACAGGAGAAAATCTCGTTGCCTTGGCCGCAGTCTATTTTTTTACAACTGCGGGCCTGCAGCGACGAGGGCCTTACCGGCCTCGTTGCCCTCATACTTCTTGAAATTCTTGATGAAGCGTGCAGCGAGATCCTTAGCCTTCTCCTCCCACTGTGAGGGATCTGCATAGGTGTCGCGCGGATCAAGGATGCCGGTGTCAACGCCTTCCAGCTGTGTGGGAACCTCAAAGTCGAAGTAAGGAATCTTCTTGGTGGGAGCCTTGAGGATGGCGCCGCCCAGGATGGCATCAATAATGCCGCGGGTGTCGCGGATAGAGATGCGCTTGCCGGTGCCGTTCCAGCCGGTGTTTACAAGGTAAGCCTTGGCGCCGCTCTTCTCCATCTTCTTCACGAGCTCCTCGGCATACTTGGTGGGATGGAGCTCCAGAAATGCCTGGCCGAAGCAGGCAGAGAAGGTGGGAGTGGGCTCAGTGATGCCGCGCTCAGTACCAGCCAGCTTAGCGGTGAAACCGCTGAGGAAGTAATACTTGGTCTGCTCAGGGGTGAGGATGCTCACAGGGGGCAGTACGCCGAAGGCGTCGGCGCTGAGGAAGATCACGTTCTGTGCATCGGGGCCGGCGCTCTTGCCATTCACCTTCTTCACGATCTTCTCGATGTGGTTGATAGGATAGCTTACGCGGGTATTCTCGGTCACGCTCTTGTCGGCAAAGTCAATCTTGCCGTCGTCGGCAACAGTCACATTCTCCAGCAGGGCATCGCGGCGGATAGCGTTATAGATGTCAGGCTCGCTCTCCTTGTCAAGGTTGATGACCTTGGCATAGCAGCCGCCTTCCAGGTTAAACACGCCCTCGTCGTCCCATCCGTGCTCGTCATCGCCGATGAGCAGACGCTTGGGGTCGGTGGAGAGGGTGGTCTTACCGGTGCCGCTGAGGCCGAAGAAGATGGCGGTGTTCTTGCCCTCCATATCGGTGTTGGCGGAGCAGTGCATAGAAGCAATGCCCTGCAGGGGCAGATAGTAGTTCTGCATGGAGAACATACCCTTCTTCATCTCGCCGCCATACCAGGTGTTGATGATCACCTGCTCGCGGCTGGTGGTGTTGAATGCTACGCAGGTCTCGCTGTTGAGGCCGAGCTCCTTGTAGTTGTCCACCTTAGCCTTGGAGGCATTGTAGATAACGAAGTTGGGCTCAAAGCTCTTCAGCTCCTCCTCGGTGGGCTGGATAAACATATTCTTCACGAAGTGGGCCTGCCATGCCACCTCCACGATGAAGCGCACTGCCAGGCGGGTAGCCTCGTTGGCACCGCAGAAGGCGTCCATCACGTAGAGCTGCTTGTTGCAGAGCTCCTTGATGGCAATGTCCTTTACCTTGCCCCAAATCTCCTCAGTCATGGGGTGGTTGTCGTTCTTATACTCTTCGGAGGTCCACCATACCTTGTCGTGGCTCTGGGCATCGTCAACGATATACTTGTCCTTAGGTGAGCGGCCGGTAAAGATGCCGGTCATCACGTTAACGGCATTGAGCTCAGTTAGCTGGCCCTTGTCGAAGCCGGTCAGTCCGGCCTTGGTCTCCTCCTCAAACAGAAATTCATAAGAGGGATTGTGGGCAATCACGGTAGCACCCGTGATGCCATACTTGGTAAGATCTAATGTTGCCATGGTTCTTTATTGTTTTATAATGGTTTTATTCTCGGTACAAAGTTAGTAATTTTAAGGTACGCGTACGGATGTTCGGTTAAAATTCGTGCCGCCAAAGCCGTCAAGAGTCGGTTTTTGCCTTGTCGAGTAGACAAAAAGCCTTCAAAAATGCACTTTAAGGCGGCGTGTGTGCATTTTTTCGTGCAAAATTTTGGTCGGTACAATATTAAGTCCTAATTTTGCCGCACGTTTTGAACACATTATTAATTAAAACAATTTAGTTATGTCAGAAATTGAAGCTAAAGTAAAGGCCATTATCGTTGATAAGCTTGGCGTAGACGAGAGCGAAGTAAAGAACGAAGCATCCTTCGCTAACGACCTCGGTGCAGACTCCCTTGACACCGTAGAGCTCATCATGGAGTTTGAGAAAGAGTTTGGTATCTCTATCCCCGACGATCAGGCTGAGAAGATTTCTACTGTTGGCGGTGCCATTGAGTACATCGAGGCTAACACCAAGTAAACCTCTACACAATAGATTTCTCTACACACACAATTGCGGGGAGTTAATGGGGAAGAAAATGACCCGTTAGCTTCCCGCTATCTACCTCAATACAAAACACATCCTATTTCCTATGGAACTAAAGAGAGTAGTCGTAACAGGCGTGGGTGCCATCACCCCCCTGGGCCACAATGTAGCCGACACATGGGCCGCCATACTGGCTGGCAAGAGCGGCGCAGCCCCCATCACCCACTTCAACACTGAGAAGTTTAAGACCCACTTCGCTTGTGAGGTAAAAGACTTCGACCCCAAGCAGTATATCGACCGCAAGGAGGCCAACAAGATGGACCTCTACACACAGTATGCCATGGTGGCCGCCACCGAGGCTGTTGAGGACACCGGCCTCAACATTGAGCAGGCCGACAAGAACCGCATCGGCGTAGTGCTGGGCGTAGGCATCGGCGGCATCAACAGCTTTGAGAAGGAAGTGAGCGACTATGCACGCACCGGCGAGGAGCTCGGCCCGCGCTACAGCCCCTACTTCATACCCAAGATGATTGCCGACATCGCTGCCGGCTACGTCTCCATGAAGTACGGCTTCCACGGCCCCAACTTCGTCACCACCTCCGCCTGTGCCTCCTCCACCCACGCCATAGCCACAGCCGTTGACCTCATCCGCCTGGGCAAGGCCGATGCCATCGTCAGCGGCGGAGCAGAGGCTGCTATCTGGCCCACCGGCCTCGGCGGCTTCAACGCCATGCATGCCCTCTCCACCCGCAACGACGATCCCGAAGGAGCTAGCCGCCCCTTCAGCGCCAGCCGCGACGGATTCGTCATGGCAGAAGGCTCAGCATGCCTCTTCCTCGAGGAGCTCGAGCATGCCAAGGCACGCGGTGCTAAGATCTACGGTGAGATAGCAGGCTCCGGCATGAGCGCCGACGCCTACCACATCACCGCCTCCCACCCCGAGGGACTCGGCGCAAAGCTCGTTATGCAGGCAGCACTCAAGGACGCCGGCATGCAGCCCGAGGATATTGACTACATCAATGTACATGGCACCTCCACCCATGTGGGAGACATCTCCGAGGTCAAGGCTATCCAGGAGCTCTTCGGCGACCACGCCTATAAGCTCAACATCAGCTCCACCAAGTCCATGACCGGCCATATGCTCGGTGCAGCCGGTGCAGCAGAGGCTCTCTTCAGCCTCCTGGCAGTCAAGGAAGACGTTGTGCCACCAACCATCAACCACACCGAAGGCGACGAAGATCCCGAGATTGACTACAAGCTCAACTTCACCTTCAACACCGCCCAGCACCGCACCGTTCGCGCCGCCCTGAGCAACACCTTCGGATTCGGCGGCCACAACGCCTGCGTCATAATCAAGAAGTACACTGAATAATTGCTTCCTACATAGACTATAGTCACTATAGACACTATAGTTATACTATAGCTACCAACAGAAATTATGTCCAATATTTTCAACCGCATAAAGTTCCTCTTTGTCAAGAAAAATATATAAATTTATATAGTTATAATGATTTGATTGAATTTAAACTGAAATAAATTATGGAATTTACATTTAGAAGCCTTTGGAGTTATGAATCTATATGTACAGTTGAAGCTGATTCTTTTGAAGAAGCAAAAAAGAAATTAGATGACCCCGAAATAGAATTTGAAGATAAAGATTATATATTAAAAGAAAGTTATTGTATGGACGAAAATGAAGAAGAATATGCTTGGAACCCATATGATGATTAATGAGATTATATTAAAAATCAATTAGTTATGATAATTGATTTATATAATTACTTTATAAATTTGTTCTCCTTTGTCAAGAAAGGGGAACTTTTTGTTTCTCTTAAGTCAATGTTGGGCTTCGCTCCGCACCACATAGAATTCTACGAGCAGGCTATCACCCACCGCTCGGCGGCCATTCGCGACTCGAAGGGGCGGCGCAACAACAACGAGCGCCTCGAATTTCTGGGCGATGCCGTGATAGAGACCGTCATCAGCGACATCCTCTACCATCAGTACCCCAAGCGCGACGAAGGATTCCTCAGCACCATGCGCAGCAAGCTCGTTGAGCGTAAAAACCTGGGCCGCATAGCCAAGGAGATAGGCCTGCTCCCGCTGCTGCGCACCGACTTCAAGGACGGCAGCCGCCCCACTACCCACAACAGCTACCTCGGCGGCAACGCCTTCGAGGCCCTCGTGGGTGCCATCTATCTCGACCGAGGCTTCCGGGGCAGCTTCCGCTTCATCCGCCGCCTCATGGACCAGGGCTATATCGACATAGCACGCACAGCCCGGGTGGAGGAGAACCATAAGAGCGTCCTGCTTGAGTGGGGACAGAAATACAAGGCCGATGTGCGCTTCTTCCTAAAGAGCGAGGACCGTAGCAGCAGCCGAGGCACCAAGTTCTGCTACGCCGTAATGGTAGAAGGCCGCGAGATAGCCACCGCCACAGGCTATAGCAAGAAAGAATGCCACCAGCTCGCCGCCAAGCGAGCACTCAGCGCCTTCCGCCGCAACCCCAACTTCGAGCGCTCCATGCTCCAGATGCGCCTCACCCACCGAGTGGTGAAAGATCTCATGCCCTACGCACAGCCCACCAAAGAAAAGGAGGAATAAAAAAAGACCGACATCGGACTCTGCTGTAACATCAAATCGGGAAATGCAGACACCGAATAGGGAAATGTGGACTTAGGGAAATTCCTCCGCGAGGAGAGAAGTTTTTTGCGCGAGGAGAGAAGTTTTTATTGAGAGGAAAGAAGATTTTTTTGCGCAAGGAAATCATTTTATTGCGCAAAGAATTTTTTTTTATTGCATTGAGATATTTTATTGTTGCGCAGAGATATTTTCTTGTTACGCAGAGAAATTAAATAATCACACGAAGAAAAAAAATAATCGCGAAGAAGTGGTCTGTTTCGGCGCGATTAGATTTGACTTTGGCGCGATTAGATTTCGTTTCGGCGCGATTAAATTTCGGCTTTACAAAAAGAATTTTTAGCCGCTCGCTATTGGCAGAAGATGTCAGTGGCAAGCGGCTGATTGTCAGTGGTTTTTCATGTATTGGTAGCCAAGTTGGCAGCGGAGGCAGTCGCGGCGCTCACACAAGCGGGTGAACTGCTGCACCACGGCCTGAGAATCGGCGGCACTCCCAAGGGGCAATCCCGCCTGCTGCCAAAGTCGCGTGTAGCGGTTGGCTTCGGGAGGCAGCTGGCTAAGCCATAGCAGAGCCTTATCCTTGAGTTTCTTGGAGCCTCGGTAGGCTCCGTAGGCATATAGCATCGGAACGACAGCGTTGAGCAAGAGCAGATTGACGCTTGCCTGAGGAAGCCTGATGCCTTCAAACAGACGAGCAACAGCATCGGCATTGGGAGCATCAACGATGGCGGAGAGCGTTACCCTACCCTCGCAATACAGATGGGCCAGCTGCCTTAGGCGCACGGTGGGGAAATTGGAGGGACGGGTGCGAAGGAAACGCCAGCTGTGCACATTGAGCGGAGTGAGGGAAAACTTGTTGCTCAAAAATCGGTACTCCTGTGCCATAACGGCGCTGTCCTTGCCAAGATCCAGCGCCTTATCCCCGGAGTCAAGAAATCCGGCCTGCCCAAGGAAGAGAGCCTCTATCTGAAGGGTGTTGTCACGGTGCTTGGCGGCTCCCCTGTAGGGAATGATGCGTGCCCACTGCTCAAAGGCGTCGCTATTGATGCCGAAGCCGAAGGCCCGGGCAAGGGTGATGAAGAAGGCATGCTCCCAGTCATGGTCGCAATACTGCAGCCGCGACTCAATGTCGGCAGTCTTGCGCTCCAGCCGCTGGCGGCAGAGGCGTCCAAGCCATTGGCTCAGCAGGAAGGGTGCCATGCTGGCGGCATGGCTCAGGCATGGCGGATGGCTGTCGGCAATCTGCAGTTGCTCGTAGCCGCTGACCACACGGTCGGGCACCTGCACCTCTATCTGCGGCACCGTGCGCCCCGAGCTGGTGACTACCTCGCCGTCGGCCTGCTCCACCACATGAAGGATGACATTATCGTAGGCTGGATCATGATCATGGCCGTGGCGATACCAGTCAGTGCTGCGGGTGTGAATCTCCACATTGCCAATCCAATCCTCGCCGTCGATGATGATGTCGGCATTGAAAAAATCGGGGCCGGCATCCTTGTTATGCAGGCCCACGGAGAGAATCCTCACTTCCTTGCCATCAACGGTATGGATGCCCGATGAAGGCATAAGGCGATTTTTCCATGTATAGTGAAGGAGGCGCTCCATCAGCGTGGATTTTACTGTTTTCTGCTATTGATTGACGGTTATTGGCAACAACTGCTGCCCCACTGATAGACTTTGTCGATATTAGGGGTGGAGATTTTGTGCTCCTTAGCCAGCTGCCAGGGATATCTAAGCCCGTAGGGGAAATCCTCGCGGAAGTAGCGGCTCTGGAAGTCGGGCTCCCATCCGGCGGAAGTTTGCCTCATAGGTGAGGATATGCCGCGGAAACCCTCGATGGAACGCAGCTTGGCGGTAAGGCTGGAAGCATCGGTGCTCTCATAGTAGTCGAGCACGGGGGGTATGCTGCCGGGGGGCAGGCCCAAGGCACGGGCAAGAAGCTGCAGCTCGCTATCCATGGCTATATACAGACGGGAAGCCTCTATGGTCCAGTCAGAATAGAACATAGGATTGGCTGGGTAATAAACGCCCGGCCGCCAGTCATGCCACATGGTATAGAGACGCGAGGTATGAAGCAGGGGATTACTGTTGCTGAGGCTTGCCTCGTAGATGCTGCCCAGACGCCTGACAGGGACGTGGAAAAGATTCTCTAATACCCCAAAGATCGAAGCTCCCCCCGCCTCCCCCTCTGGGGGGAGGGCCGCCACGCTGAGCGAGTCCTTATAGCCCTTCAGCTCGGCAAGGTGACCATACTCCACTATCCTAGAGATGAAGGGCACGCGCTGGAATCCGAAAAGCAGCTGGCCGGGGCGCAAGTGCTCCATGGCCTGGAAGAAAAAGCCGGTGCTTGACACCACACTGCCCACCCATGCGGAGGGGTCTAGGTAAGGCGCAATAGCCGTGAGCATTGGCTGAATGGCGTAGCCGGGCAGGCACAGCAAGACCATCTGCGCTCCGGGAATGACGTCTGCCGCGCTGGCAGAGATGGCATGCAGCGACGCGTGATAGGTGATACCATGACAATCGCGCACCTCCAGCGAGGGTGACCACTCACGGGGCCTGGAGGTAAGCAGCGAGACCGCGTTGGCGGACTGCGAAGACAGGTAGCCTGCCACCACATGGCCCAGATTGCCGCCGCCGCAGATGGTGATATTCATCGTTTGAGGTTTGAGATTTGAGGTTTGAGGTTTATTGTTTTACGGCTTTCATTGCCTCGATGAGGCGGACATTGTCCTGATGGCTGCGCACGGCAATACGCAGGTATTGGCTGTTGGGGTTGAGGCCTACCTTGGTGGAGCAGTCGCGGAGCAGTATGTCATGATTCTTAAGCATGGTGAGCACCAGGCCGCGGGCAGTGAAGGGTGGCAGCACCTCACAGAGGAAATAATTTGCCTGTGAGGGAATGACACGCAGCTGTGGCAGCTGCCTCAGCTGCTGCTCAAACTCTGCACGCTCAGCTATGAAGCGGGCGCATGCCCGATGGTAGTCGGCTTCATACTTATTGAATATCTGCATGAAATACTCTGCAAAAGAATTGATGTTCCAAATGCTAACCTCGCCCTTGATACGCGCAATGAGATCGGTGTCAGCGGAACACAGGATGCCCAAGCGGAGTCCGGGCACTCCATAGCTCTTGGAAATGCTTTTCATCACGAGCATGTCGGGATATGCCTCGAGGATATTGTCATGGAGGAGGCTGTTGTGCTCATAGCCGTCGGTGAAATCAACGAAACTCTCGTCGATGATGAGACGGGTACCCTGCTGACGGCACCATGCGGCCAGAGTCAGCACATCAGCTAAGGGAATGAAGTTGCCGGAAGGATTGTCGGGGTTGATGATGAGCAGGTTGTCGGCATGATGGGCGGAGAAAAAGTCCATCAGGTTTTCTGCCGTGTAGCGGTAGTCAGGATTGGAGGGAGTGAAAGTGACGAGGCTGGAAGGATCGCGGCGGTTGGGGTACTCCTCAAAGGTAGGGCGCACGATGCCAAGGGTGCCGGGCAGCTGCTCCATGAGTATCTTTATCAGCTCGGCGGCTCCGTTGCCGGGAACGATATAGTCCTCGCTGACTCCCCAGCACTTGCTGGCGAGCAAGGTATTGACTTTCATGCCGGAGGGATACTCGGCAACAAGGGTGCGGAAACAGGCTTCCAGCTCATCAATGATGCGCGACTCATTGAAATAGGGATTGACCAGATAGCAATAGTCGAGCATCTTGGGAAAACGCCAAAAGCCACCGTAGCGACCATAGTATTTGCGGAGAATGTCATCCTCGCTGGCAAAGAGAGCCTCGGCTATGTCGAGGTCCTGCTTATCATCAATCTCATACCATTTCTCGCTGCTCACGGGGAGGGCCTTGAGGTCGCTGGTGTCAAGAAGAGTGAGGATGCGCAGCACATTCTCGTAATACTCATTGCAGCCCACCACCTTGGTGTATGCCTCAAGGAAAGGCACGTATTTCTCCTGCGAGAACTGGCGCGAGAATTTATAGATATTGATGGTCTTATAATAACTGCTGCGGTCGTTGTAGTTAAAATCGGTCTTGGGTATGAAATTGACAATGTTGTTGTCCTTGTCAAGACGCACCATTGTTCCGTCCATCCAGCTCTCATACTTGGCTACGAGAGCAAGGTTGGGACAGGGATTGCTGAGAAGCATATGGAGAAGGCGCGACTCAAAGATGAGGTCGCTCTCCAGGAGAATCGTGTCGTCGGCCTGCAGATACTGCTTGGCAAGGGCAAGGGAGTAGATATTGTTTGTCTTGTCGTAAATGGGATTGTGGACATACTCTATGCTGACCCCGCGAGGACGGCTGTTGATATGGCTGATGAGCTTGTCACCTTCATATCCTACCACTACGACCACACGGCTGAGATTGAGCTCTGCCAGCTGGTCAAGCATACGGTCGATAAGCGGTGTACCATTGACTGGCACCATGCACTTAGTACATGAGGCGGTGTATTCTCTGAGTCGCTTGCCCATTCCGGCAGCGAGGATTATTGCTTGCATGGTGTTATTGATTAACAGTTCTTTATTATTCTATTTTTTCTTCAGCCAATAGAGTAGTTCGCCTATCCATTGGCGCTGCTCTGAGTAGTCGGTGCGACAGCCAAATCCGTGGTAACCGCCCTCATACATATGTAAGTCAACTGGCACTCCGTTGTCCACCAGTGCCTGGGCATAGCTGAGCGAATTGCGCGGAGCCACCGCCTTGTCGGCTGAGGGTAGTACGATGAATGCGCGGGGAGTCCTGGCGGTAACGTGAAGCTCATTGGAATAGCTGCTGACCAGATCAGGGCTGGGCTCACTGCCCAATAGTGCATCACGCGAGACAGCATGGGTAACCCCTTGCTCCATGCTTACTACAGGATAGAGCAGCACCTGGAAGTCGGGACGTGTGATACTGTCAGTGAAATGGGTAGCTACAGTTGTGGCCAGATGTCCTCCCGCACTACTGCCCATAATGCCCACCTCGCGAATACCCCACTCTGCGGCATGGCTGCGCACATAGCGCATTGCCTGCTGGGCATCGGCAAGAGGCACGGCATGGCGACCCCTGGGCAGGCGGTACTGCAGCACGAAAAGGCTGACGCCCTCCGGATTGAGAATAGGAGCGAAGTCCCACCCCTCATAGGTCATGCACAGAAACTCGTAGGCTCCGCCAGGACATGCAATAACGGCGCGGCCCGTCGGCTCAGCAGCCAGGTAGCAATGGAGCACAGCGTCCTTGTAATCCTCATCGGCAATCTCGCCATCGGCCCACAGATTAACCTTAAATGTCTGCTGCGCAAAGCCAGCAAGGCCAAAAAAGATAAACAAGGCCAGTAAAAACACTCTTTTCATCTCTTATCTCTATTATTTTATCTATTCTCTACCATATGTACATGTACTATATATGTACAATTTAGCTATTTACTGATAACAATATACTATCAATTATCAACTCTCAATTATCAATTATTTAATATTGTCCACCATTCGGAAGAGGCGGCTCCAACGTATCTTGCCATCAAACCATCCGCGGTCGGGATCAAGTGAGAGCCAGATAAAGATAGGTTTGCCCACAATGTGATCCTCAGGAACGAAGCCCCAGAAGCGGCTGTCAAGCGAGTTGTCGCGATTGTCACCAATCATCCAGTAATAGTCCATCTTGAAGGTATAGCTGGTGGCCGGTTTGCCGTTAATGAATATCTTGCCGTCGCGCTGCTCCACCTCATTGCCCTCATAGACACGGATGCATCGGTCGTAGATAGCCAGTTTCTCGGGAGTAAGCTGGATGGTGGCACCACGCTTAGGAATCCATATGGGACCATAGTCATTTGCAGTCCAACCGGTATTGAAAGTGTGGGGATAAAGCCTATAGTTTTCCGGCTCATCACATTTCACTATGCTGGAAACGAGATCCTTGCGATTCTGCAACACTTTCTTCACCTCGGCAGTCATGGGCATGCGGATGACATTGCCCTCGGCGCTCAGCACCTCAGAGATATCCTCACGGCTGATACCAAGTTCGCGACATAAGTCTTCGGGAAGTGGCTGAAGGAGAGTGACCTTATAGCTCTGCTGGGCTTTCTGGGGCATAAACATCTGATGGCCGTTGGTATAGACGCGACCTTTCTTAATCTGCAGCACCTGACCTGGGAGACCTACACAGCGCTTCACATAATGCTCACGCATATCCACCGGACGATATTTCTTCTCTCCCATCTGCTGGAAGTTATCCTTTATTGCCTGCTGGGCATAGTAATACTCAACAGCACTATTCTGTATCTGCTCATTTGGCGGAAGCTGCGCTTCTGCTTTTAGAAAATTCTCAAAGTCCATACCTGCCTGCTGGGCTGCTATCGACTTACCTATCTCGTAACAAATGGTATAATAATCCTGGCTTTCATAGTTGGCTAACACTGTATCACCACTTGGCACATTGAATACTACTATGTCGCCCTGCTTGACGGAACCCAGGCCCTTAACCCTGTCATACTCCCACTTAGGCCACTCAATAAAACTCTTAATATTAAGCAAGGGGATTGTGTGGCTGGTAAGCGGCATGTGAAGCGGTGTCATAGGTTTACGCGGTCCATAGCTCACTTTGCTGACAAAAAGATAATCGCCGGTAAGAAGGCTTTTCTCAAGCGAAGAACTGGGGATGACATAGTTCTGAAAAAGATAAAGATTAACAAAATAGACAGCCACTAATGCAAACACTATGGCATCTACCCAACTCATCACCTTACGCACGGTGCTATTCTTGCTCTTACGCCACCAACTCCAGGGAATTTTCTTAGTTATATATGCGTCAAAGATAAATGGCACAACTATCAATCCCATCCAGCTGCCGACCCATAAACAAAATAACAACCACAGCACTATGACTATGGCGCAACGCACTCTTCTCTCCTTAAGGCTGAGCTCCCTGCGTGGCTTTTCCTCTTTGTTCTCCTTGTTCTTTTTACTTTTGAAAAACGCCATTTTTTTACTCTTTATACAGTATAATATTGTCTCTTTACTTAAATAAATCATCCATTGTGAGCAGGCCTTCGTGGGTATAGGCATACTCTGCGGCAAGCACTGCACCCAGCACAAAGCCTCCACGCGACTTAGCACGATGCTCTATGATTATCTCATCATAATCGCTCTGGTAACAAATAGTATGAGTGCCAGGCACTTCTCCTTCCCTCACTGATTTTATTACCAGTTCCTCTGGCTTGGGACTAACGCCACGTTCCACTGATCCATCCGACTTGACATAGTCGCCTTTTATCCAAGACTTTTTTGCAGGATAGTTTTCTATAAGTCCTTCAGCAAGAGTGATTGCTGTGCCAGAAGGAGCATCCAATTTATGCACATGATGGGTTTCCTCAACATAAGGCTCATAGTTACTATAGGGAGCCATTAACTTGGCAAGCTGCTTATTCAATTTATTGAAAAGATACACCCCAAGGCTGAAATTGCTGCTCCAAAAGAGTGTGTGCAATCCATACTTGCACATATCGCTAATCTCCTGCCAATGATCTTTCTGCCAGCCTGTACTGCCGGTAACAACCTTAATATCACGGTCAAAACACTTCTTAATATTATTGTAAGCAGTAAAAGGAGTAGTAAACTCAATAGCCACATCTGCCGACTGAAAAGCAGCACTGTCAAAGTCGTCCTGATTATCAATATCAATTATACAGACAATTTTGTGACCTCTCTGAATGGCTAGTTTTTCTATCATCTGGCCCATCTTGCCATAGCCTATCAATGCAATGTTCATAGTTAGTCTATTTAATTTTCAAACTACAAAAATAAAACCATTTTTCCACTTATCTATTCATTTAACATTCTTTTTTATTTTTCTTGCCCTATAAGTACAGAAAACAAACAAAAAAGGACCCCGAAATATCGAGGTCCTAATTAAATTTTATAAGAAATTTTCTTTACTCAGTAACTTCGTCTGCTACTTCTTCAACTGTCTCAGTAACTTCCTCTGCAGCATCTTCTGCAGCATCAGTAACCTCATCAGCGGCACCTTCAACTGTCTCTTCTGCTTCGTTGAACATGTCACCCATGCCCAAAGCAGCAACCCACTGCTTGCTGAAGTCTTCGTCAGTCTGCAACTCGGTCCAAGCCGGATTCTTCGTTACTTCAGTATTGAAATCCTCAATTACTTTCTGAACGGTCTGAACATCATCAGCGGTAAAGCCGGCATCCTGATAAGCCTTGGCAGCATCTTCCATGCTGAACTTCTCATCATTGAAGAGCTTAGCTACAACCTCAACAGACTTCTGCATAACGGGCTTGATAATCTCAGCCAGTTCCAGAGCCTTTGTCTTAAGTTCTTCCTTAGGCATGGTAGCCAGCTTATCCTTAACACTTTCAAAAAGTTGCTTAGCCTTTGCACCGGGGCCATCACCACCAGAACAACTTACCATAAACACGCCCATCAGGGCTACTAATGCAAATCCTAATAATTTTTTCATCTTTCTATTTTTTAAAAAGTTAAATTACATATTAACACCCATTGTCTCTAGCATTTTCTTCTGAAAATCGGGATCTTTCTCCAGCTCTTTGAAAGCAGGAATCTTATTGCAGGCAGCCTCCATTTCAGACATCAAACCCTCAATTTCTTCTGCACCTGCTTCCTTCATCTCATTAGCATAATCAAGAGCCTTTGATGGGTCTGCTTCAATCTTCTTGCCTATTTCTGCAACCTTTTCAGTTACAGGCTTGATTGCATTGGCAAAATCCATAAGCTTAGTCTTAAGTTCGTCAACATTCATGTTGGCTCCCTTATCCTTAAGCTCCTGAACTATTTCTTTTGCCTTTTCGATGCCGCCACCGTTAGAGCAACTAAGCATAAACACGCCCATTAAGGCTACTAATGCAAATCCAAGTATTTTTTTCATATATATAATACCTATTAATTATTTACCATCACAAATGATTTTCTTAGCATAGAGGTAGATAAATATGCTAATAGCGCTGGAGATAGCAGCAATGATGATGGTGATGACACCAACATTTCCACCGCTCAGAGCAGCAGCACCACCGCCAATGGCAGCAAGTACTCCAACTAATACAGGAATTACAAGCAGCCAACCAAAAGTCTTAACATTGCCAGAATAGCTGCCAATGAGCGTGAAAGCTACAATGAGGAGCAGAATTAAATAAACGAAGGAAACAATTCCACCTACTACTCCAATACCTGCAGCAGCACTTATACCATCAAGGCCAGCCAATACTACTATAAGACCAGCAATAACAATCAGAGCCATTGAGGCAACGTATAACCAACCTGTAGTGGTAAGCAGTCCGGGCATCGGCTTCTTGTGGCCGGCAAGACCTTTCTTAAGGCTATCAAAAATCTTAAACATTGCCAGTGCAGCACAGGCAGAAGAGATAGCATAGAAGAAATAGTAAAGTCTTGGGTTTTCAAGAATGTTGAAGAAAGACATAATGAAAGCCAAGATAGCACCGGCAATACCTATATAGGCAAAAGTCGGGAAACTAGCAGAGTTAGAGCTAGGAATGTAATCCAAATGCTCGGGACCATTGTTGTAGGCAGGAGCCTGGGGTGCTGCAGCGGGAGCTGCTTCCATGGGTGCACCACATGCGGGGCATACAGCCACGCCGTCAGCTACTTGCTGACCACATTTTGAACAAAAAGCCATAGTCTTAAAATGTTTAAAGGGTTAATAGATTCTAAAATTTCGTTTTCAAAATTATGAATTATAATTGAATATCCAAACAAAAATATATGAAAATCTTATTTTTTAAGTAAAAAAGTTGTATTTTCAAATTATCCACACCCAAAAACAATACTTATTTTTCAATATTTAATTTAATATGTTTTATTATTATTTTTAGTGTGTTTTTATATGTGTGGCGGTTGAAACTGTTGATATTTTTTTATGATAAAAAGCAAAGATTTTTTATCAACGCAGAATGAATATTTGTCCACATATTATCAACAAATAATTTGTAATGTAACTTGCATAAATATCATTAATTTATATCATTAATTATGCTCATTTTCCACAGACTGGACAGAAGTGTATATGAAATTATTTATACTAATTTAAGGTGCGTGATAAGATGTTGATAACTCTAAAGAATGTGCTCTTATATATGTGAATTGATGTGGAAAAATACATAGGACAATACTATATAATTAATTCACAGCAGAATTCACAGATTATTAACATACTTTTCCACATTTTTAAAATATTGCCACATAACCATTGCTGCAGTACATGAGACATTGAAGGAATGCTTAGTGCCGATCTGCGGAATCTCTAAACAATAGTCTGCGGCATCTATTATCTCTTGACTTATACCTTTAACTTCGTTACCGAAAATAACTGCCAAGGGTTGGACATCACTCCATTCTATCATATTCTGACTGCCTTCCACTTGCTCAACTGCAATGATAGTATAATTATCTTTACGCAGTTTTTCTATACATTCAAGTGTTGATTTATAGTATTTCCAATCAACACTGTCTTCAGCGCCGAGGGCAGTCTTATGAATTTCCTGGTGCGGCGGAGTACCGGTGATACCGCAAAGGCAAACTTGCTTAATGCGAAATCCGTCAGCAGTGCGCAATATAGAACCTACATTATACATACTCCTGACATTGTCGAGTACAACAATGAGGGGAATCTTCTTTGTTTTGCGAAATTCTTCAGCGGTAAGGCGGTTCATCTCTAATATACTTAGTTTGTGCATGAGATTATATTTAGATAAATAGCGGGTAAATGTATCTATGTGTGCAAAATTAGTATTTTTAACTAATTCCATATTCTTCACTCCTTATAAATTGTGTATTTTTGCAGCCGAATTATGAATGCGCGAACATTTATATATATAATATTGTGGGTATCGGCAATAGTATGGAGTATTACCGGCAATGCTCAGGACAATGCCAATGACACTATTCAGGTAGCGATGTATGTCAAGATAGACCGTGCCTATTATCAGGGTGATAGCATACCTAACATGACATTGCATGAATTTTATAAGACAGCTCCAAAGATATTCAAAAACGAGAAGCAGCGTCAGAAATATAATAAGTTGGTGAGGGATGTGCGATATGTTTTTCCTTATGCAAAGCTGACACGTCAGATATTGATAGAAACTCACGATTATCTCGAGACCATTGAAGACGAGAAGGAAAAGAAGCGTCATATCAAGGCCGTTGAGAGGGGTATCCGTAAGCAGTATGAGCCGACGGTGCGTAAGATAACTAAGACTCAGGGTAAGCTTTTAGTGAAATTGATTGACCGTGAATGTGGGCAGACCAGCTTTGAAATGATAAAGGCATTTCTTGGTCCTGTTAAAGCAAATATGTATAATGTGCTCAGTACGCTTTTTGGCAACAATCTCCGCAAGCACTATGATCCCGAGGGTGAAGACCGTGAGATAGAAAAAATTGTCCGCAAGGTTGAGAGCGGACAACTTTAAAGGGAAACCCCTCTAATTCTCCCAGAGGGGAGGACTCTGGCTGGCCCAACGACGTGACTTACTCCTTGGTCACTTCTGCCACGCCAGAAAGAAATTATCAGAAATATTTTACTACTATTTTCACGAATGCCGCAGGCTTCGCATTAAATAACCCCTCCCTCCCTTTAGGGCAACAAGAGGTGGTATAGTCATTGATTAAATTCCCAGTTCTTTGCTAATGCGGAGCATTTCGTTGATGGGGCGACGTGCTTTTTCAATTACTTCTGGCTCAACTTTCACTTCCGGCCATTCGTAGCGCAGGGTGTTATAAAGTTTTGCCAATGTGTTAAGTTTCATGTAGGCACATTCGTTGCAAGAGCATGAAGGCAGAT